>JBOHTL010000105.1:0-2936 GCA_050733735.1 Gemmatimonadaceae bacterium | reverse complement strand
TCTTCGAAGCCGTGCAGGCTCCCGAGCCGGAGCGTTCGCCGTCGCTCGATTCCGCCATCGCCGCATTCGACTCGCTGTCGGAAGAGCGGTTTGCGGAGCCCGCGCAGGTCGAGGAGGTCGTGCCGGTGGACGCGCTGCTGTACCGCGGCCGCGCCGCGCTCGACCGCGCCATGCAGATCCGCGATCAGCTGCGGCGCACCGGTGGATCGCCGGCGCCCGAGCTGCTCGAAGAGCTGTACGACCTCGTCGAGCTGGCGCGCGCCGATTGAGCGCGGTCGCATCGCCATGAAATTCTCGTGGCGCGGGGCCATCGGCCTGGCGCTCACCATCCTGCTGCTCTGGTGGGTGTTCAAGGACGCACATTGGGCCGAGATGTGGGCGCATCTGCGCAATGCCAACGTCCCGCTCGTGATTCTCGCCGTGGCGGTGGGCACGTGCATGTTCCCGCTGCGGGCGCGGCGGTGGCGGCCGATCCTGGATTCCGTGTCGCCCAACCTGCCCTTCGATCCGCTCTGGCGATCGACGGCGGTCGGCATGATGGCCAACAACATTCTTCCAGCCCGCATCGGTGAGCTGGTGCGCGCCTACATGCTCACGCGATTGGTGGCGGTTCCCTTTTCGGCGTCGTTCGCGTCGCTCGTGGTGGATCGCGCATTCGATGCCGTGATCGTCCTGCTGCTCACCGTGGCGGCGATGTTCGATCCGCGGTTCCCCGCCGGCGTCCAGCTCGCCGGACGTTCGACCGGGCATATCGCGGGGACGGGACTGGTGCTCGTCGTGGCGATCGGTCTGGCGCTTTATGCGATCGTATTCTTCCCCGCGCGCCTGATCAGGATCTACGAGCTCTTCGTGCGCCGCGTCGCGCCGCGCTTCGAGGAGCGCGGGAAGGCTATGCTGAAGTCGTTCGCCGAGGGGTTGAGCGTGCTGCGGCATCCAGCGCGATTCGCCGCGGTGGTGTGGTGGACGCTGCTCCACTGGCTCGTGCAGGCGCTCGCCTTTTTCATCATGTTCAAGGCGGTCGGCATCACCGCGCCCTTCTCCGCCGCGCTCTTCGTGCAGGGCGTCATCGTCATTGGTGTCTCGCTCCCGTCGACGCCGGGATATTTCGGATTCTTCGAGGCGGCGGCGAAGGTGAGCCTCGTGATGTACGGGGTGAGCGAGAGTCTCGCGGTGGCCTGGGCGCTCACCTACCACATCCTGTCGCTCATCCCGATCACGGTGATCGGTCTGTATTACCTGGCGCGCAGTGGCATGCGCCTCGGCGAGTTGCAACAGATCCAGCGCTGATGCCTGCCGCGCGCGTGCTGGCGCAGGCGAAAATCAACGTGTGGCTGCATGTACTCGGCCCACGGCCGGATGGCTTCCATGACCTCCTGACCCTCTTTCAGCGTCTCGAGCTCGCGGACGAGATCATTGTCCGTGCCTCGAACGCGGCGACAAGATCGCTGGACGTCAGTGGCCCACGACTGCCTCGCGACGGGCTCGGCCCGGAGAAGGAGAATCTCGTCTATCGCGCCGCCGTCGCATTTCACGCGGCGGCCGGGTGGCCACGCGGCTTCGAGATCGCGCTGACCAAGCGCATCCCCGTCGGAGGCGGACTTGGCGGTGGAAGCGCGGACGCGGGCTGCGTGCTGCGCGCATTGAATGCCCTGGCGCCACGACCGCTCGATGCGCCACGGCTGCACGCCATCGCCGCAACGTTGGGATCCGATGTCCCTTTCTTCGTGACCGAAGAGGTGGCCGCGGTGGCGGCGGGACGGGGCGAGGCGCTGCGGGGGAGCCTGGCGCCGATGCCCGCCGCGGACGTGCTGCTCGTCGTCCCGTCGTTCGGAATCGCCACGACGGACGCGTATCGGTGGTTGCGCGAGAGCGGCCGCTATCAGGCGACCCACGACCGTCGGGCGTCCACATCGATGCGACCGACGCCTCGACCCTGGTCGGCGCTCAACCTCGGCAACACCTTCGAGCCCGTCGTCGAGGAGAAGTATCCAGAGCTCGCGAACCATCGCACCAGACTCATCGAGGCGGGCGCGACGATCGCGCGCTTATCAGGTTCAGGCTCTACCGTCTTCGGCCTGTTCGAGTCGGGCGCGCCCGGCGAGCGAACGCTTGGGATCGACGCGCTCGTGATCCGCACCCGGACGGCGGAAAACGTTGTCCAAGTCGAAGTGCGGGAATAGCTTTCATTGCTCACTCGGGCAGAGCGCGTCTGCCCCCTCGTCCAATGGCAGGACATGCGGCTTTGGACCGCAGAATGGTGGTTCGAATCCACCGGGGGCAATGATATGGACGGCCTTTCAGTTCCCAGCCACGGCTTCAAGCTCCTCTGCGGCACGGCCAACCGTCCGCTCGCGGAGGAGATGGCGCGCCACATCGGCGTCGACCTCGCGCGTCTGACGGTCGACCGCTTCGCCGACGGGGAGATCTTCGTCCGCATCGACGAGAACGTTCGCGGCAACGACGTGTTCATCATCCAGCCGACGAACCCGCCCGCCGAGAACATCATGGAGATGCTGCTCATGATCGACGCGGCGAAGCGGGCCAGCGCCGCGCGCATCACGGTGGTGATGCCGTACTACGGCTACAGCCGGCAGGATCGCAAGGACCAGCCGCGCGTGTCCATCGCGGCCAAGGTGCTCGCGAACATGATCGTCACCGCGGGCGCCAACCGCGTCCTCGGCCTCGATTTCCACCAGCATCAGCTGCAGGGCTTCTTCGACGTTCCGGTTGACCATCTCTACGCGATGCCGGTGTTCACCGCGCATTATCGCAAGAAGCAGCTGGGCGAAGTGGCCGTCGTCGCGCCCGACGTGGGCTCGGCGAAGATGGCGCGCGGGTTCGCCAAGCGGTTGAACGGAACCTTCGCGATCATCGACAAGCGACGGCCCGCGCCGAACGTGGCGGAAGTGTTGAACGTCGTCGGCGATGTCGAAGGG
>JBOHTL010000104.1:0-15184 GCA_050733735.1 Gemmatimonadaceae bacterium | reverse complement strand
ACCCTTGCCGCCCTCAACTACGCCGTCCCGGGATTACGCCGGGGACGGACGTTCGCTGCGCGTGTCGGCACTTTTGTCCGCGCGCAACCTCCAGCGATTCACGCTGGGTGACGGGGCGCCGGACGTTCGCGGATGGGACGTGATCTCCGCCGATGAGCACTACGTGGGAACGGTGTCGCGACTGATCGTGGAGATGCGCACACGGCGCGTGCGGTACATAGTCGTCGCGCTGGACGCATCGCTCGAGCGACGCCGCAGGCCGAGCATGAACTCCGTGCTGGTGCCGGTGGGGCTGACCCGTCGCGCGGATGAATGCCAGACGATCCTGCTCGACGTCGCTCGCGCCGCCTCGCTGCAGGTCGCCCCGCGCATCCCCGACCGTCCGATCAACCGCGACGACGAGGAACGGACGCTCGCGGCACTCGGCCTTCCGCCGCTCGGACCCGGCGACGAGGTGTACAGCGGAGCGCATTTCGAGGAAGGGCAGCTCCTGACCCCGCGGCACTAGCTGGTACGGCTTTTCCTTCTGCCCATTCCTCCGGAACACTCAACCGGACGGAAAAATGGATCTCCTGACCTGGATCATCGTGGGGCTGGTCGCCGGCGTCCTCGCATCGCTCGTGGCGGGCGGCGGCTTCGGAATCATCGGCGACATCATCATCGGGATCGTCGGCGCCTTCGTCGGCGGCTGGATTTTCAGCAAGCTCGGGATCGAGTCGCCGTGGGGCGGAATGGCGGGGACGATCTTCGTGGCCTTTATCGGCGCAGTGGTGCTGTTGTTCCTGTTACGGCTGATCAGGCGAAGGCCTGCCGTCTGAGCGACGATGGGGAACCGGAAATGAGAGATGGGGACACGGGCTTACGTCCCGTATCCCCATCGCCCATCACGTCCCGTCTTCTCAGTCCCTCTTGCTCGTCACGAGCGCGCGCTCCCGCGTCGCATTCAACAACCGGCTCCAGCGGTCCCACGCGTCCAGCAGATCCGCCGACGCATGCATCATCGAGAAGCGATCGCCGCGCGCCTTGCGCTCGCGTTTCTCGAGGGTCGAGAACTTACCGTGCAACTGCGCCTCGATTGTCTTGATGTCCTCGTCAGAAAGGCTGTCGATCCAATCGCGGCTGATACGTTCCGGAACTCGCATGCACTACTCCTTCAAATGTTGTTAACGGCGGTAGGGTGATTCTGGCTGCTCCGTCGAGAGCCCGACCTTGTCCGCCACCGCTGCATTCCGTCCGCGCGTGGTCGCGAGGCGACTCACGACATAGCGCATCCGCTCCGCGCGCGTCGGCTTGATCAGGTAGGCGTCGGCGCCGGCAGTCATGGCCCAGTCGCGATCCACGGGCAGACACCGGTGCGTATGCGCCACCGTCCGGGTGTTTCTGAACGAGCGGACGGCACGAACAGCCTTGATGAGGCAATCCGTGTCACCCGTCATCAGGTAGAGCTCCGTGACGACCACCTTCACGGCGCGGGACTCGAGCACCGTCCATGCGGCCGCCCCGTCCGCCACTTCGAGGATGTCGCAACCAATCGAGCTCAGCTGGCTGGCGAGCAGGCTGCGGGAACGCGCGTCGGGGTCGACGAGCAGTACGGTCATTGCTGGCTCGGACATCTCATGCTCCTCGTACCGAGGAAAGCGCTGGGCCGTAGTGGCTCCCGAGAGTCCGAAGACGCAGGTGCGTCGCGCGGAACTGATGAAAGGAGCGAACCGATGATTCGCTCGCCAGCTGTATGCAATATACCTGGTTACGCACGCCCCCGTGTTTCAGGTTCATTCAAACGCATCATTGCGCGCAGACCCCTGTCACGCTACTGTTGATCAAGCACAAAGACGCACGCACTGTTGCGTGCGGACAGTTCCGAAACAAGGGGCCTGCCAACTGCGCGGGTCCTTTTTGTGCTGTTTACCGTATTTCAGGACAAGGACAAGCACGATGCGTACGAAAGGTTCAGTAAAGTGGTTCAATAACGACAAGGGCTTCGGCTTCATCACGCCCGAAGGTGGCAGCAAGGATTGCTTCGTTCATCACTCGGCGATCCAGGGCAGCGGCTACAAGTCGCTGAACGAAGGCGATCAGGTGGAATTCGACATGGTGCAGGGCACGAAGGGCCCGGCCGCGGAGAACGTGACCAAGATCGATCGTTGAGCGGGCATATCGCCCCCTCGGTGGAGTGGCGCCGCGCAGTCGAGCCGTACGTTGGCCCGGATGCGCGGCGCGCTTCGTTTCAGCTCGTCACGACCCTGGGGCTGCTGGCGCTCGCCGTCGGCACATCGCATGTGGTGCTCCAGTCGTCGATCCTGCTCGCCCTGGTGGTTGTCCCGATCACCGCCGGGCTCCTGGTGCGCACGTTCATCCTGATGCATGACTGCGCCCATTCGTCGTTCTACGGGTCGCGCACGGCAAACGACATCGTCGGCTTCATCACCGGCGCCCTGACCTTCACGCCATTCGCGCAGTGGCGGCGCGACCATGCCCTGCACCATGCGTCATCGGGAGACCTCGATCGCCGCGGACACGGGGACATGCCGACCCTCACCGTGCGGGAGTACCAGGCGAAATCGCGCAAGGCGCGCCTGGGATATCGTCTGATTCGCCATCCCCTGGCGCTGCTGATCGGTGGTCCATTTCATCTTGTCATCGGCCAGCGCTTTCGCAGCAAGGGGACCGCAACGGGCGACAAGCAGATCGCGAGCGTACGCGCCACCAATGTCGCCATTCTCGTCGTGCTGGCATTGCTCACGCTGACGCTCGGCTGGAAGACGCTCGTCATCGGCTACCTGCTGCCCTACTACGTGGCAGCGATGGTCGGCGTATGGCTCTTCTACGTACAGCATCAGTTCGAGGACGCATACTGGGCGCCGCACGGCGAATGGGATTACGTCGAAGCCGCGCTCCGGGGCAGCTCGCACCTGAAACTTCCGCGGATCCTGGCGTGGTTCACGGGGGACATCGGGCTGCACCACGTGCACCATGTCGCACCCAAGATCCCGAATCACCGGTTGCGCGAATGCCACGACGGCAACCCGCTCTTTCACCAATCGCCGACGATCACGCTGCGTTCGGGGATGCGCGCGATGCATCTCGCGTTATGGGACGAGGATCGCCGCCGACTGGTCAGCTTTCGCGAGGCCGCACTGACCGCACCGAGGACTCATGCCTGAAGTCATACTCGAAGAGAACGATCGCCTGGACTGGGCGCTGAAGGTTTTCAAACGCGCCGTCCAGAAATCCGGCGTGCTCCGCGAATTGCGCAGACGCCGCCACCACGTGAAGCCGAGCGCTGCCCGACTGATCAAGTCGAAGGCGGCCCAGCGGGCGAGGGACAAGGCCCGGAAGGGACGGCCGCGCTAGAGGACCCAGCCGGGACGCTCAAGGAACACTCATAGGCTGGCGTTCGCCGCAGATTCGTCGCATGCTTTGTCACTCCCCGCGACGGAGGGCTGCGCATGCGTTGTCTCTCAGGATTGGGCCTGCTCGTTCCGGCTCTGCTCTTTTCTCAGGAACCGGCGCAGCAGTCTGCGCCCTCGGCAGAATGGGCAACGCGGCGAGAGCCGACGATTAGCGCCTATGAGGCGCACCGCGCCAAAGCTCGCGCGAAGATCGACAAGAACCTGAAGGACCTGGCACGCCGCGAGGATGCCTGGCTCGTGGTCGCGCGCGACGAGTTCGGCCTGTCTGAAGCCAACCGCCTCGATCCCGGCGGCTTCGCGCGCGCGGTTCGGCAGCGTGAAGGGCTTGTCCGTCGCGAGGACTCGTCGGCAACGGCGTTTCTCGCCGCGGCGCGAAGCGCGGAGCTGCAGGCGGCGCGTGCCGCCGTGGAGTGGCGCGAGCGCCATCTCGCGACTTTCCTGGCCGATTCCGACACCCTCGCCGTGCACGCGCGTGAGCTGCTGAAGTGGGCACAGCGTCTCGAGGACCTGCTTCGCGGCGAGGACAACCCGTCCAGGTCTGCGGCCACGCGCGATTACGTCAAGAAATCGCTGGATTACTACGAGAAGCTGATCAGGCTGGCGCGGACGCGCATCTCACACCACTCGGAGTTTTCCGAAATACTGCGCGAAGAGATGAAGATGATGGACACCCACTTCGCAGCGCTGAAAGCCACGCAATAGCGTCAGGGCGTGATCGGCCGTTCGCGACCTGCGGCCTGCGTAACGCGTCGCCACGCGTCTGCCCGAAGGCTGTCGCCGAAGGCCAGCAACTCCGGGTCGAAGTACCCGGCGCGAAAGAGGCGCATGTCGATGGCCGCCGGCGATTCCTTCATGGCCTGACTCAGCCACTGCCGCGCGGCGTCGCGTTCGCCGCGCGCGGCATAATACGTCGCCAGCTCCATGACGTACAGCGACATGTCGAAGGTCGTGTCCCGTGGCGCCGCGCCCGCCGTGATGTTGAAGAGCGAGTCCGCCACGACACGTGCCGCCGCCTGCTGCCCCATGCCTTCGAGGCAGATGGCACGCATGCCGAGGTACGGGCCCGCGTCGATGGACGCGCAGTCCTCGGCGGCGCGACCGCCCAGATGAAGACGCGCGAGCAGCTCGATCTGCGCGGTGAGCGCGATGTCGCGCACGAGCTTGCGCGCCGCGGCCGCCTCGCGCATCGCGATCAGATACCGCTCGGCGGGCAGCGCGTAGAGCGACAGAGCGATGCGCTGCGCGGGCGAACGCTGATCGAGCCGGACCTCTTCGTCGAGCGCGTCCACCGCTTCGTCGAACCGGCCGCGCGCCGCGAGCAGCGTCGCGTACCACGTGCGCGAGTACGGATTCGCCGATGCCAGACGGCGCGCGTCGGCGTAGCTCTTCTCGATGAACTCGACGGGAGCGCCGACGATGCTCCCGAGATAGCCGCGGGCGAGATACGGCTCACCGAGCTCCGGTTGCAGCGCGATGGCGCGGTCGATGAGCCGTACCGCGCGTGCCGCCGTCTCGTAGGGCGAACGGTCGCGAGCGTACTTGTAGAAGAGTGACAGCGCCAGCGTCTGGGCGAGATCGGCGTATGCCTGCGCGTAGGTGCTGTCGAGGGCGATCGCGCGCTCGAAGTGACCAATGGCAGTGGCGAGGCCCGCGGGCGACCGGCTGGCGTACGCGTCCCGGCCGCGCGACCACGCCGACCAGGCGTCCACCGTCGCAAGCACGGGAACGGTGTTGCGCGTGGAGCTGAGGCGCAGCTTCGCGACGGCTTGCCCCGCCAGCGTTCGCACGAGGGAGCGGACGGAGTCCGGCTGCAGTCCTGCCAGCGACGCGAGGGCTACAGGACCCGCGATCAGTTCGTCCGGAGCAGGGGCGCCGAGTCGGTGAAGCTCGAGCGACAGCAGAAAGCCGCCGCTGGACGCCGGCCGCGCGCGCATGACCAGCGCGGTGTCGAAGCCTTGCGCGCGCAGCGAATCGCGGATCTGCGCGCCGGTGAATCCCTGCTCCACCATCTGGTCGATCGAAACGTGTCCAGCGAGGCGGAGCCCCGCGATCGGGCTGAGCGTACCGACGAGCGCATGAAACAGCTGTTCGCGAATCGGGCCGCTGTCGGCGTCGATCTCCGGATAGAGTACGGCGATCTCGCGGTCGATCGTCCGCATCGCGCCGATCGGCTTCAGATAGAGGCCCAACGCCGCGACTGCCGCGACTATGGCGACTGCCGCGGCCGCGAGACGTGGGCGACGGAGAAAACGCGCCGCGGTGATCTCACGGACGCGATAGTTGTCGGCGCTCGGCGTGATCGGAATCCCCTCGAGGATGCGCAGGACGCGTTCCGCCGTCTGCGGCCGCGCCGCGGGATCGAAGGCGAGACATGATTCGACGATCGACGCGAGCTCCGCGGGGACATCGGTGCGCGAGCTGCGGATCGATCGCAGCCCGCCGCGCACGTGGAGCTTGAGCTTCGCGATGGTGCTCGTGTCGCTGCCGCCATAGGGGAGATCGCCGATCAGCATCTCGTACGCGACGACGCCGATGGCATAGATGTCGGCGCGATGGTCGACATCCTTCGTCCCCATCAGTTGCTCCGGCGCCATGTAAGCGGGAGTTCCAACCGCGATTCCTTCACTGGTTCGATCGGCGGCCGAGCCCGGACCCGCGAGCGCCTTGGCGATGCCGAAGTCGGCGAGCACCGTGCTGCTGCCGGAGAGGAAGATGTTCTCGGGTTTGACGTCGCGGTGGACGACACCATGCGCGTGTGCATGGGCCAGCGCGTCCAGCGCGCCGCGCAGGACGCGGATCGTGGTGCCCACGGAGACGCGTCCCTCCTGGCGCAGACGGCTACGGAGCGACTCTCCACGCACGTACGGCATGACGTAGTACGGCAGGTAGCGTCCGCCGGGATCGTGGACCGTGCCGACTTCCAGCAGTTGCACGATCGTGGGATGCTGGAGCCGCGCGGTCTGCATCACCTCATGGCGGAAGCGATCGATGCGCATTTCGTCCATGAGATCGGGGGCGAGTACCTTGATCACGATCTCGCGCTCGAGCGCGACTTCCTCGCCAAGGAAGACGCGCGCCATCCCGCCGCCAGTGAGCTCGCGGATGATGCGGTACTTGCTGCCAAGCGCGTCGTTGAGGACGCTGCGCAGGTCGGACAAACGTCGTTTGGGAGGGAGGGTCGTGTAAGCTACGGGCCGGTACAGGTCGGGTAAACGGCGTTCTGTGACTTGCGCAGCAACCCTCGCTTGCCCGATGCGGTCCAACGACTGCCACCCCAATCCGGATTCACATGCTGCGTCGCTTTCTGGTTCTCGCTGCGCTCGTTCCGCTCTCGCTGTCGGCTCAGACGCCCGCGGGAACGTCGAGTGCCATATTCCCTGACACGCCGGTCGGACTCGCGATGCGCCAATGGCTCGATGCGTTCAACAGCGGCGATTCGACGCAGCTCGGCGCGTTCTACCGCAAGTATGGGATGCAGCGGTCGCTGGAGGCGCAGATGCGATTCCGCGCGCAGACCGGCGGGTTCGAGCTCGTGTCCATCGAGACGGACGAACCTCGCCTGCTGGAATTCGTCGTTCGCGAGCGCAACAGCGGGACGCACTCGGTGGCGGTGAGTGAACTGTCTCCAGATGAAACGCCGAGGATGGTGCAGTCCGCACTCGCCGCGGTTCCGCCGGGACGGTCAGTCGCTGACTTCCGGATCGACGCCGCGGCGCGAACGCAGGTCGTGGAAGGAGCGATCGCGAAGCTCGACGAGAACTATGTCTTCCCGGAGATCGCGAAGAAGATGGCGGACACGGTGCGCGCGCGGCTGAGGCGCGGCGCGTACGACCGCATCTCGAACGGGCTCACCTTCGCGTCGACGCTCACGCAGCACTTCCAGGAGGTGAGCAGGGACAAGCACCTGCGCGTCAACTTCGTCCCGGCGGGAGTACCCCAGCGCCGCCCGTCGCCAAGTGCCGAGAGGCAGGCGCGCAGAACTTCCGATCCGGAACGATGCGGCTTCCTTCGCAGCGAGAAGCTCGACGGGAACGTGGGCTACGTGAAGTTCAACTTTTTCGCCTCGCCGGACGAATGCGGCGACGTCGCGACGGAGTTCATCACGAG
The DNA here is from genome assembly GCA_050733735.1 of Gemmatimonadaceae bacterium. GTDB lineage: Bacteria > Gemmatimonadota > Gemmatimonadetes > Gemmatimonadales > Gemmatimonadaceae > DASPMP01. The sequence goes on along the minus strand of JBOHTL010000104.1, from coordinate 7,664 downwards.
GGTCACGGATGCCGACGCCCTCATCATCGATCTGCGTGACAACGGCGGCGGCGATCCGGCGATGGTCGCCCACATCTCGTCATATCTGTTCTCGAAACGCACCCATCTGAACGACATCTGGGAGCGGCCGGGAAACAAAACCGGGAATTTCTACACGAATCCAGCGCTGGCGGGACGCAAGCTCGGCGACGACAAACCGGTGTACGTCCTGACGTCGAATCGCACCTTCTCCGGGGCTGAGGAGTTCAGCTACAACCTGAAGAATCTCAAACGCGCGACGATCGTGGGTGAGACGACTGGCGGCGGCGCGCATCCGGTGAACGGCCATCGGATCCACGACAAGTTCATGATCGGCGTTCCCTTCGCACGCGCGATCAATCCGATCACGAAGACGAACTGGGAAGGCACGGGAGTGGAGCCGGACGTGAAGGTGTCGGCGAGCAACGCACTGGACGTGGCCAAAAAGTTGATCGCGGACAAGCGCGTGACACCATGACAGCCGTGGATCACAGCTGATAACCTCTGCCGTATCAACGATTTAGGCGATGACGGAATCGTAACTGTGGCGTAAGGGTCGCGTCACCTGGGTGGTAGCAGGTTTACCGCGTCGATTATGACTACCACCGCGACGCAGTTCCTCCTGAGACACAGCCGCGCCATCATCGTGATCATTGCGATGATGGCGTTGGCTGCGTGCGGTGAGTCGGCGACCGCTCCCGGCCAGTCGTCGATCGATCGCGTGGCCGCGGCGCGCGTGGTGCCGGCAGTGACCGATGCGCGCGTTCGCATCACGCTCGGCGTCGAGAACTCGGTCGTTCGCGATCGCCTGCGTCACGACCTGTCGGAGCTGGAGAGCGCGCTGACGAATGGCGACGGTGACAAGGCGCGCTTCCACCTCCGCGTCATCGAGACGGTGACGTCTGACTATCGCGCGCAGCAGAGCCCGACTACCACGGACGGCGCCGAAATCTCCGCGATCGAGCTGATGATGATCGCGGTCCGGAAGGAGATCCGCAGTGCCCCGTAAATGGTTATGGGGGACACCCGCCACTCGTCGTCTGAGTGCCCTCCTCTTGCGCCTGGACAGGACCTTGGCCGCACCGCAGCTCATCCCCACCTCGATCCCGACACGCTCGCCGCGAATCATCGCGGCAATTGCGGCGTTTATGCTGGCGTTCTGGGGGGGCGAGCTCGACGCACAGAGCGCGGGCGACACCATTCGCGCGTGCCATGTGCCCGCGACGGGCACCGTGTACCGCATCAGGGCGGCGGGTCTCCCCAGCGCGTGCACCGCGTCATCGCACGTAGAGTTTTTCTGGGTTTCGAACGGCAATGGCGCCGTCGGGCCGACCGGACCCACGGGCGCCATGGGTCCGACTGGCGCCACAGGTGGGACGGGACCCACAGGCGCGACAGGTCCGACCGGACCCACTGGCGCAACGGGGGCAATCGGCGCGACCGGCGCTATTGGAGCTACCGGTCCGACCGGCGCGACCGGTCCGGCCGGTCCGACGGGCGCCACAGGTCCGACCGGTGCCGCGGGCGCCAACGGAGCGACTGGACCGACGGGTCCTCAGGGATCTGCCGGCCCGGCTGGACCGACTGGATCCCCGGGAGCCACCGGCGCGGCAGGCGCAACGGGTCCAATGGGTCCCGCCGGCGCTGCCGGTCCTGCGGGTCCCACGGGAGCGGCGGGTCCCACTGGCGCCGCTGGTCCTCCCGGCGTGACCGGTCCAACTGGACCTGCCGGCGCAGCCGGCGCCAATGGTGCTACCGGCCCGACGGGTCCTGCCGGCGCTGCCGGTCCGACGGGTCCTGCCGGCGCTGCCGGTCTGACGGGACCCACGGGTCCCGCCGGAGCCAATGGCGTGACTGGTCCTACCGGTCCGACGGGTGCCGCTGGCGCTGTTGGCGCGACCGGCGCCACTGGTCCGACCGGCGCTGCCGGCGCTGATGGAGCAACTGGTCCGACTGGTCCGACTGGCCCCGCAGGTGCTGCCGGTCCGACGGGTCCTACGGGTTCCGCCGGAGCGAATGGCGCCACTGGTCCAACCGGTCCGACGGGTGCTGCTGGAGCGAATGGCGCTACCGGCCCCACTGGTCCGACCGGCGCTACCGGCGCTGATGGAGCAACTGGTCCGACTGGCCCTGCAGGTGCTGCCGGTCCGACGGGCCCTACGGGTTCCGCAGGAGCGAATGGCGCGACTGGTCCAACCGGTCCGACGGGTGCCACTGGCGCTGTTGGCGCGACCGGCCCCACTGGCCCTGCAGGTGCTGCCGGTCCGACGGGACCAACTGGACCAACTGGTGCCGCAGGTGCTGATGGTGCCACCGGACCCACAGGGCCAACAGGTCCCGCTGGTATTGCCGGTCCGACGGGTCCTACGGGTTCCGCCGGAGCGAATGGCGCGACTGGTCCAACCGGTCCGACTGGTGCTGCCGGAGCGGATGGCGCGACCGGCCCCACTGGTCCGACCGGCGCTGCCGGCGCTGCCGGCGCTGATGGTGCCACCGGACCCACGGGGCCAACAGGTCCAGCTGGAGCTGCGGGTCCGACGGGTCCGACAGGACCTGCCGGTGCTGATGGCGCGACCGGCCCGACGGGTCCCACTGGTCCTGCCGGTGCGGATGGCGCGACTGGTCCCACCGGACCGACCGGAGCCACTGGTCTGCTCTCTGGCAGCACAATCACGACCGGCACTACTCAATCCTCGGCCGCCGGAGCCGCCAACGGCACCACCGTCACAGCGACAGCATCCTGCCCTGCCGGCAGCATTCTGCTTGGTGGCGGCGGCACGGTCGTGACATCCACAGGCACCAACAGCGGCAAGGTTGCAATTCAACAGTCCTATCCGTCCGCCGCGACCACATGGACGGTTGTCGGTGTCGTCACACATGATTCGGGTGGAGGAGCGCTGTCCAGTCTCGGTACGGGCGTTGCGATGGAGGTCACCGCCTACGTGGTTTGCAGCAGCTGAACGCGCGCTCCCGACAGGCATTGGCGGCAGCGATCATCCTCCTGGCGCTGTCGTTCGCCGCCTATTCCAACGGTTACCGGCACGCGTATCACCTCGACGACGCGTACACGCTCGTCAACAACCCGAGTATCCGCTCGCTCGACGCGATCCCGCGGTACTTCGTGGATCCCGGCACGTACACGAGTCTCCGCGAGCAGGCCGACTATCGGCCGATTCTCCAGATCACCTACGCGCTGAACTACCGCATGGGCGACTACGACAGCCCGTGGTGGCATGGCACGCAGGTACTGCTGCACGCGCTCGTCGCGTTCGGCGTGTTCGCATTCGCGCGTCGCGTGCTGACGCTGCTCGACCAGCCCAACCCCAGCGGCCCCGCCCTGGTCGCCGCCGCGATCTTCGCGATCCATCCGGCAGCGTCGGGTGTCGTGAACTACTTCAACGCGCGCTCGTCGCTGCTCACCGCGCTGTTCCTGCTTCCCGCGCTGCTCGCCTACATGTCGCCGCGCGATCAGCACTACGATCGTCCGCGCTGGCGCCCGGCCTTCTGGCTGACGCTGGCGATCTTCACCAAGGTCGAAGCGGTCGGCGTACTCGGCGCGTTCTGGGCATTCGAGCTTTGGCAGCGTGCTCGTGAAAAGTCCGACGTCGGATTGGTCTCAGCCATGCGAGCCTCGTTCGACGCCCGCACGCTGCGACGCATGGCACCGGCACTGGCGGTCACCGCGCTCTACTTCGTCATCCGGTGGCGCGTCATGGCCCCCTTCCCCTTCGACGAGACGCGTCACGCGGCCGATGTCGGAGCGTACGAGTATTTTCTCACGCAGTGGACGGCGTGGTGGCATTATGTGGCACGCTGGGTCGCGCCGGTGAATCTGGTCGCCGACGACCTCGCCTATCCGGTGTATCGGTCGCTGCTCCACCCGGTCGTGCTCCTCGCGCTGGGAGGCTGGCTGCTCGTCGCGATGGCGCTCATCGCGGCATGGAAGCGCGCCCCACACTACCTCTTCCTGGCGATCGTTTCGCTCGCGCTGCTGAGCCCAACGTCGTCGGTTGCGCCGCTCGCCGAGATGGTGAACGAGCACCGTCCGTATCTGCCCGTCGGGTTGCTGGTTGCGTCACTCATCGCGATCGCGGCAGCACGACTGCGCACAGCGGTTCCCGCGCAGCCACGCCGGGCCATCGCAGGCGCGGTCGCCATAGTCAGCGTCGCGCTGGGACTGCTGACCTACCAGCGCAACGAAGCATTCGCGACGCCGGCGTCGTACTGGCGCGATGTGCTCGACAAGGCGCCGTCGGCGCGCGCGCATCTCAACTACGGGCTCGCCCTCGCCGGTGCCACTGACCTGACCGGAGCACTCGATCACTACCGCGAGTCACTGCGGCTCGCTCCCAACTGGTACTACACCCACATCAACCTCGGCATCGTGCACTGGCGTCTTGGACAGATGGACTCTGCCCGTACGTCATACGATCGCGCGGTGGCCAACGATCGCTACAGCGGCCACGCGCTCACCTGGCGCGGAGAGTTCCGGCTGTCGCAGCGCGATTTCGCCGGTGCGCGCGACGACTTCCTGGCGTCGAACGCGGTGAGTCTCGACAGGTATCGCAACACGAAGGGACTGGCGACTGCCTACGCGGGTCTGGGCGACGTGCAGCGAAGTCTCGAGGCCACGCGACAGCTCCTCGCGCTCGACAGCGCGACCGCGGTCACCCATGTGGCGTCGATCGCCGCTCCGTACTTCGAGCACCCCGGGCTGCGGACCGCCGGAATCCAGTTCTATCGGGGACTCGAGGAGCAGCTGCGCGGTACCTGGTGGATCCCCGAGAACATCACACGTCTCCAGCGTCTCATCGGCGCCACGCAGGCCGGGAGGCCGGTAACGAAGCGCTGACGTCGCAGCGGGTCAGTATTGTCCCGCGGATTTGTCGCCCCAGCACCAGAGCTCGCGGTCATTGCCGAGCGCGCAGCTGTGCGCCTGACCGAGCGCGATCTCGATGAAGGGGCCGCCCTGCACCCGCGTGGGACGCGCGACGCCCTGCGCGACGGTTCCATCGCCGAGTCCACCGTAATAGTTGCCACCCCAGCACCATGTGTCGCCGCCCGTCGTGCGACCGCATGTCGCGAGAGGACCGGCGGTGATCGCCGTGAACGAGGGCGCGTCGGCCACAGGAGCGGGGGTGCCGCGATGCGTGACGCCGGATTCGTCGCCCAGCTGCTTCGCATCCTCGTTGCGACCCCAGCAATGCGTAACGCCCGACGAGGCGATGGCGCAGGTGTGCTGCCAGCCCGCGGCGACCCGGGCCCACTCGATCTGGCCAACCACCGCAACGGGGATGTTGCGCGCGGCGGCCACACTATTGTATGGCACATCGCCCGCGCCGAGCTGTCCCCAGCGATTGTCACCCCAGCAGTACGCGACGTCGGTCAGTGTGATCCCACAGGTGTGATACGCACCTGCGCTCAGCTCACGAAAACGCAAGGATCCGGCGACCGGAACCGGGAGCGCGCGGTCGTCCGTTGAACCGTCGCCGATCTGACCCAAGTCGTTCTCGCCCCAGCAATACGCTCGACCGGACGTGGTGAGCGCGCAGGTATGACCGTCACCGATCGTGATGCTCACGAAAGCGGAGTCCGAAGCGACAGCAACGGGATCGATGCTTCGCCGAAGCGTGCCGTCACCGAGGTACCCCTGACGCTCGACCGAACCACCGCCCCAGCACCATGCGCGGCCGTCGGCAGCGATACCGCAGTTGTGCACCCAGCCGGCAGACACGGTCGTGAAGGTCACGTTGCCGCGCACCGCCAGGGGACTGGTGCTGCAGGGACGACCACCGCACTTCTCATTCGTCTCGGCGCCAAGCTGGCTGTAGTCGTTGTTTCCCCAGCAGAATGCGGCGCCCTGCCGATCCAGCGCGCACGTGTGGACGAATCCCGCGGCGACGGTGCCGTATTCGCGCGTGAGGTCCGCCTGCGTGGGCGTCGCGGACTGGCCCGCCGCCGTCGGCGCGGGCGCGCAGCCCACTACCGACGACATCAGCGCGACGGCGATGAATTGGATCAGCCTTGCCTGCACAGCCCCTCGCTGGAAAATTCGATCTTCCGTTACTGCCAGAAGGATCGACCGCCAGGGGCGCTTCGTTAAGGCTGGCGGGGGGACTGGGGCTCGGCGACGAACTTCGCCATTTCGCCGCTGACGCCGAATCGGGACGCGATCTTCGCCGTCTTCGCGCCGTTCACGTTCACCGGTTCCTGGTGGAACACCACTGTCGCGCCCCCAGGTGCGGCGGGGCGCAGCACGCCAAGTCCCGTGACGTCGGCAATCGCCTGAATCGCTTGATCGGCGGGAACGTCGATGAGATGCGCGGTGACACGCGTCTGAACTTGCGAAGACACGACCACGTCGAGTCCTCCGAGGCGCGCTATGGCCAACAGTACGTCGCGCGCGTCGGCATTGTCAGCGGTAATCGTGACGCGCGGCGCGGCCGAAGCGGGCGCAGATGACGCGACCGGCGGCGAATACGTTGGCGCGCCCGGAAGGAGAGGGCGCGGCATCCGCGGCGGCATCCAGACCGGCGGCGGACGCGTTCCCCGACGCGACGTCGGGATCGAGGCGCCGAGCATGACGGACCATCCCACGGCTCGTGCGTCGCTCACGTCGGTCGGAAGCACGTTGCGGAGCAGCCCCGCCTTCATTCGAGATTCGATGCTGATGGTCGTCAGGCCGAGCGACACAGCGAGCCCCGCGCCCGCAGCGACACCGACGTCGAGACTGCTGGAAGGTTCGCCCCGGGCGTTGCAGTCCTCATCGGTCTCGACTCCCCCGCCAGAAAACTGAAGCCGGCAGCGAAAGCGGTAGGCGAAGGTCGGTCCGGCGGCGACGAACGGGCTGACCGGCGACGCCGTCCGGAGTGCCGCCTGCAGGAGCACAGGGACCTCGATGTAGTCGGCAACGAGTCGCAGCGTCGACGCGCCGACGACGGACACGCCGCTGCGGCGGAAGTACGCGATCTCGGGCGAGATGGAGAACGGACCGCCGAGTCGATGGCTGAAAAACAGCGACGAGCTGGATGTTCCGCGCCAGGTGAACTCGTCGCTCGGCGTCTCCGACTGGCTGATGCCGGTCTTGAGCCCAGCCTCCCACGTCTGCGCGCTCGCAGCACTCGCCGCGCAGAGCAGCGCGGTGACGAGGCAGGTACGGACGGGGCGATCGAGGCGGGTCACGTCATGGAGACGAGGGCACGGCATGGCTGGCAACCCGCGCCGAGGCGACGGACGGCGCTAGGGTGTGGGCTGCTGGTATTTGATCTGACCGCCGAGGATCGTGTACACGACTTCGGCGGTGAGAATCTCGTCCTCCGGCACGCGCATGATGTCCTTCGACAGCACCGTGATGTCCGCCAGCTTGCCGACCGAGATCGACCCCAGATCCTTCTCCTGGAACGCCGCATAGGCGCCGTTCAGCGTGTACGCCTTGAGCGCTTCCTCGCGCGTGAGCCGCTGCTCGGGGGTGAACACCTTCCCGTCCTTGCTCTTGCGCGCGACCATACCGTAGAAGCTCGGGATCGGATTCGCGTCTTCGACCGGGACGTCGGTGCCGTTGATGATGATCGTCCCCTTGTCCCACAGGTCGCGATACAGATACGACTCCTCGACCGTGCGCTTCGGTCCGAGCTTGGGCTCGATCC
>JBOHTL010000103.1:0-2486 GCA_050733735.1 Gemmatimonadaceae bacterium | reverse complement strand
TTCATGTCCGTGGAGGAAACACGCGGACGCGTGGACTGCGGCACGCAGCCGGTGACCGACAGTGTGAGCGCCGAGCGCTTCGTCGGAGTGCGCGTCTTCGACATTCGCAACCTCGATCAGCCGCGTCAGGTGGCGTCGGTGCAGACGTGCCGCGGCTCGCACACGCACACACTGGTCGTGGATCCCCGCGATCGCGCAAATGTCTACATCTACGTGGCCGGCACGGCCCCGGTGCGTCCCGCCTCCGAACTGGCCGGCTGCTCGGGGCTGGCGCCGGAGCAGGATCCGAACACGTCGCTCTTCCGGATCGAAGTGATTCGCGTGCCGCTGGCGTCACCCCAGGACGCGCGCGTCGTGAACTCGCCGCGCATCTTCGCCGATTCCGCGCGGATCGCGGGGCTGTGGCCGGGAGGCACGCACGGCCAGGGAACCCAGGAGACCGCGACGACGAACCAGTGTCACGATCTCACGGTGTACATGGAGCTGCGACTCGCGGCGGGCGCATGTGCCGGAAACGGGATTCTTCTGGACGTCGGGGATCCGGTGAATCCGCGCCGCATCGACGAAGTCTCCGATCCGAACTTCGCGTACTGGCACTCGGCGACCTTCAGCAACGATGGCGACAAGGTGCTCTTCACCGACGAGTGGGGCGGCGGCGTATCGGCACGTTGCCGCGTGACCGATCGGCCCGAATGGGGCGCTGACGCAATTTTCACCCTGCGCAACCGGCAGCTGCGGTTCGCCGAGTACTTCAAGATTCCTGCGCCGCAGACGGACACCGAGAATTGCGTTGCGCACAACGGCTCGCTGATCCCGGTGCCTGGCCGCGACATCATGGTGCAGGCCTGGTATCAGGGCGGGATCTCCGTGATCGACTGGACGGATCCCAACGAGCCGGTCGAGATCGCGTTCTTCGATCGCGGCCCGCTGGCGGACAGTCTCGTCGTCGCCGGCCATTGGTCGGCGTACTGGTACAACGGCCACATCTACGGCTCGGAGATTCAGCGCGGGTTGGACGTGCTGCGTGTCGCGCCGAGCGAGCATCTTTCACAGAACGAGATCGATGCCGCGCGACTGGTCAGGTACACGACGTTCAACCCACAGACGCAGAGCCGGATCGTCTGGCCCGCGGCCTTCGTCGTCGCGCGCGCCTACCTCGATCAGCTGGTTCGGAAGGACGGACTGCTGCGGAGCTGGGCCGATCCCATTTATCGCGAGCTGACACGCGCCGAAGGGCTTCGCGGCGCGGCGCGTCGCACGGCGCTCACGAACCTCGCGACGCGGCTCGATCGCGATGCGAGGGTCGCAGGTGATCGAGAGAAGGTCGCGGCTCTGGCGCGAACGGTTCGGGATCTGGCCGCGCAGTAACGGGCCGAGAGCGGCGTTTTGCCGGCCGAGAACGCCGTTGACTCAGTGGACTGGTTTCTCGCCTTCAGTACTGATCCGCGCGGACATGCGTCGGATCATGCGGAACACGATCCACCCGCTGACGACGAGCAGCGCGGTATAGCCCATCCACTCGCTCCGGAATTCGGCGAGTGACGTCTCCTTCTGCGCCTCGGGCAGCTGAGTCGCGCCCAGCGTCGCCCAGGTGACCAGCCCGTTGTACATCGCATGAAAGGCGATCGGCGCGTACAGCGAGCGCGTCACGAGATACAGCATCGAGAGAAAGATGCCGACGACCAGGGCGCCGATCACGAAGGGAGGGTGCAGGAGCGCGAAGATGATCGAGCTGCCGATCACGCCACGCCAGAGTGTCGACCGCGCCATCCAGCGCCGCATCACGATCCCGCGAAAGACGAACTCCTCGATCACGGGACCAATCACGACGATGAACATAATGAGTAGCGGTGAGCCGCCCCGCGCCAGCTGCTGAAGCTCGTCGTCGTCGCCCCGCTCGAGCATGCGCTGCGCGAAGTCCGGCGCGATCCAGCTCGCGACATACGCCGTCGCCCAGAGCGACATTGCCGCGAAGGCGAACATTACCGGGACCATCATGATCACGGTGGGCCAGACGGTGACCTCGCCCGGCGGACGTCCGAAGACGTCGGCAGGACGAAGGCCAGCGTCTCGCAGCGACCAGAGCGCGGCTGCCATCAATGCGCCGTACGCCACGAGACCTACGGGAAGCAGGCGCGGCCTCGCGTCGGCGGCGACGAAGCCGAGGATGGCGCCGAGCGCCACCGCAATGGGCCAGATCCACAACCGCGCGACGCGGATGCGCCCGAATTTCTCGCTGTCGGGAAAGGGCACGCGTCGCGCTCAGCGCGTCGTCAACGCTGCAGCGGATCGGGGCAATTGTCGCGGCGTCGCGTGTCGGCGATTTGCGTGACCTTCCATCCCCCGCCGTCGCGCAGGAGATCGATCGCGTTCACGCCGCAGTGCCGCACCTGCTTGTCGAGATAGAAGGTGTACGGCGCCCACACCTGCGCGATGTTGCCGTCGACGCGCACCTGGACGTCGTAGATCTGCTCGTCCCAGCGGCG
>JBOHTL010000102.1:0-5798 GCA_050733735.1 Gemmatimonadaceae bacterium | reverse complement strand
CAGTAGCAGAATCGGCCCCGCCGCAACCACGCGGCGGGTGGGTTGCCCTGCGCGCAACTGTGCCATGGCGCACTCGCTCACCTTCGGTTCTCGGCGGCGCTTCGCGCCGGTGTGCTAAAACCTCTCGCGCTGCCGAAGGTTGTTCACGTGCGCGGCGTGGTGCTTTCCGTGCCACGCGTACATGGCGAGCATCATGTCGAGCGTCAGCTTGCGGTCGTGCTCCGGATGCTTCAGCGGCCGCTGAAAGTCGGACGGCTGCATGCGTTCGAGGAGAAAAACCCAGCGCGCGTGCAGCGCCTCGAGCAGCGCCAGCGACTCCGCAACGTGGGGCCCCTTTCCGTCCGGCAGTTCCGCCCACGCCGACTCGTCGTATGGCTTGATGACGGGATTGTCTTCCGTCATGGCGAGCTTGAAGCGCGTGTACGCGTTCAGGTGGCTGTCCGCGAGATGGTGCACGACCTGACGCACGGTCCATCCACCGGGCCGATACGGGGTGTCGAGCTGCTTCTCGGAAAGCCCCTTCACGGCGGCCCGGATGTTCGCGGGGGTTTGTGCGACGTCGGCAATGGCGCTGCGGCGCTCGTCGCCTGTGAGCGGTTCTGCCGGCCAACTGAACTTCCCGATTGGGTATCTGAGATCATCCGTCATGTCACGGAAACTATGTGTCGCGGCTTGTGGGACAGAGCGTCAGCGAGCGAACGAGGCGTAATAGCGGAGACCAGCCGGAATGAGACGCAGCCCCGCGTCCATGAATGCCTTCACGTGTTCACTCGCGGCAGCGCGGTCGCCGTCGATGGTCTCGATGGTGAGATCCTTCGCGCGACGCGTCGTGATGTGATTGAGCAGGACGGCCACCGCTGCCGTGATCAGCTCGGGTGCAATACCGGGGCGAACGCGAACCCAGCGCATGCGAGCGTCGGCAGTGAGAATCACTGCGCCATTCTGCGTGACGAGCAGCGCGCGTGGATCACGCGGCCGCGGCATGGCGTTCGTGTCCGCGTCGCTTCCCCCCATGAGCTTCAGGCTCCACACGTTCGCCGGATCGCTGGCGGACATGATCACGAAACCGTCGTCGCCGGCGTTCGCGGCAGCGCGCAGCTGTTCGACGGCCGCGGCGAGCGCGAACTGCGCGCCGGCAAGTCCCGTCACGAAGTAGCCGCGACGCACTTCGCCGCGCAGCTCCATGCGACGCAGGTGGCGATAGATGGCACGCCATGGCACCGGCGGTCGCTCGCGACGCCACCAGTCTCGCGTGACGACGCCGTAACGCTCCAGCCACTGCGAGGCGACCATCCCCGCGAGAACTTCTTCGTCGGGATCGAGATGTCGATCCGGCGACGGCGCCCGGTCGAGCACCGACCAGCGTCCCGGCCATGGCGCGTCCCCACCTTCGCGGTCCGGGCGTTTCCACTTGGGAAGCCGCCGGACGTTCACGCGCCGCTGCACGACCTTGCGATCGGCGGACGGTGTGAAGTCCGCCGGAAGCCAGCGCGCGGGATCTTCATCCACGGTCTGTTCGTTCGAGAGCGGCCGCCATCGCGCCACATGACTCAGTGCTTCAGCGGTGTCGTTGGTGACGAGTCCGGCGACGACGAGCTCGCGCAGTGCATCGCGCAGCGCGTGCGTCCCGAGTCCCGTGCCCTGCTGCAGCTCGTAAAAGAAAGACGCTCCGCGCCCACGAAGGTGATCGAGCGCTTTGGTCGCACGATCGCCAAGGTGCGGATCGGCAACCGGTCCGAGCCAGGCGCGCTCGGTGCCGCGTCGCACGAATCGTACGGCGCGCAGACGGCCGCTTCCGCGCCGCTTGCCACCCGATTCCACAGCGCCCTCTCCTGCCCATACCAGCTCACCACTGGCGCTCAGCTGCGACAGCATCGACGAATGCGCCTCCTCGACGCGCGCGGGGAGGTACTCGGACGTCCATGCCAGCGGTGGGCGTGCGATGCCGTAGAGTTGCCGGACGACCTCTGACACGCCGCTGACGCCGCGCAGCTCGGTACCGGGAGCAAGATGCTGCCAGCGCTGCATGAACAGCGAGAACGCCGTCATCGCGACGGCTTCCACCTGCTTCCGGGCGATCGCCAGCGCGCGACGGCGCGCCTGTTCCACGAGACGGCGCGAGCACCAGCGCATGGCACTTTCGTAACCCGGCAGCGCGAACCGGCCGCGCACGAGGATTCCCTTACTGGTCCACTCGCTCAGACGTGATTCGAGCCAGTCCGCTGGGAGCTCATAGCGAGCACGGACGTCGTCCACGGTCACGGGGCCGGTGAGGGCGAGGAAGCGAGCGACGATCTCGCGTCGTGCGGCGCCTCGAGTGAGCGTCGGCCGCCGGAATTGGGCCGGCACCGTGTCCGAAATGGAAATGCCGTCGAATGCCGAGAGGTACCGCGGCAACGCCTCGATCAGAACGTGGCGTCGCTCAGTGCCACGCCCGGTGAGCACATCGATCTCCACGGTGCGGCCGCTGCCGATCAAGGCGTGCACGGGCCCGGGCTCGGGTCCCTCGACCGCTCGGTCACGCAATTCCTCCATCGTGAGGTCGCCCGCGCGATCGAGCAGAATCGCGAGCTCGTCGCCGGTGCGGGCCCGTCGATCGGGATGCGTCCCGCGCCTTCGCGCCACGGCTTCGGCCAGCGCCTCAGACAGGTGCTCCTCGAGCTCCCCTGGAGTGCCGAGCAGGTCCTCCAACAGCGCGGTGTCGAGGGACAGCAGCGCGGCGGCACGCTCGGCGCGTGGCGTATCGTCCGCGTACATCCAGTCCATCACGAACCCGAACTGGAGCGACTGCGCCATCGGCGACGGTGCTTCCGTCGCCACGACCTTCATGGTGATCGAACCTTCCTCGAGCGCGCGGAGCACATCCCGCAGCGCCGCGAGATCGAAGGCGTCCTGCAGCACATCGCGATACGTCTCGACGAGGATCGGGAAGGACGGGAACTCGCGGACGGCCTCGAGCAGGTCCTGCGATTTGAGTCGCTGCAGCCAGAGCGGCATGCGCCGACGCGGGTTGCCGCGCGGCAGAAGGAGCGCGCGGCCGGCGTTCATCCGAAAACGCGCGCCGAACAGCGACGAGTCGCCGACTTCCGAGGTGACGCGACGCGACGCTTCGTCCGGACCGAGTCCGTGCAGCAGATGCATCGGAGGCGAGGCATCGAGCGGCGCCAGTCGCAGCATGATGCCGTCGTCGGTGGTCCGCACCTGGACGTCGACGCGGAGCGTCTCGCGGAAGCGCTGCGCCAGCGCCATTCCCCATGGCGCATTCACGCGCCCTCCGAAGGGAGCGTGCAGCACGATGCGCACGCTTCCTACATCGTCGCGGAAGTGCTCGGCGACGAGCACGCGGTCGTCGGGAACGATACCCGTGACGCCTCGTTGCTCCTGCGCGTAGGCGACGAGCGATCGCGCGGTGGCCTCGTCGCAGTGGTAATCGGCGCAGATGCGCTCGATCGCGCTGGCGTCGCTGGCGTCGCTGGCTGCCGCCAGTGTGCGGCGCAGCTCACCGACGCGTGCGGTCAGATGCGCCGACCGCGCGCCGTACTCTCCGTGCCAGAAGGGCATGCGGGCGGGCGCGCCGGGCGCTGGAATCACGATCACGCGATCGTGCTCGATGCTCTGCACGCGCCACGTCGACGAGCCAAGCTGGAAGACGTCGCCCACGCGCGTCTCGTGGACGAATTCCTCGTCCAGCTCCCCGAGTCGCGTGCGGTCGGGAAGGTTCACCGTGTAGAGGCCGCGATCGGGGATCGTGCCGCCGTTGATCACGGCGATCAGGCGCGCCGCGCGCGTCCCGGAGACGCGATCGGTGGCGCGATCCCAGACGACGCGCGCGTCCAGCTCGGCGGCGACGTCACTCGGGTATTTGCCCGACAACATTGCGAGGACTTCGTCGAACGCCTCGCGCGACAGCCGATGGTACGGATACGCGCGGCGCGCCATCTCGTAGAGCGCGGCGCTGGTCGAGTCTTCGACGGCGGTCGCGGCGACCAGCACCTGCGCGAGCACGTCGAGCGCGTTCTGCACGACGCGCGTGGGCTCGACGTCGCCGTCCGACATCGCGCGCACGATCGCGAGCATCTCCATCCCGTCGTCGCGGAAGGTCGGCACGAACACACCCCGGCTCACCGCCGCGAGCGAATGGCCCGCGCGTCCGACACGCTGCAGCCCGGACGAGACGCGTTTGGGAGACTGCAGCTGCAACACGAGATCGACGGTGCCGATGTCGATGCCCAGCTCCAGCGCGCTGGTGCTGATCAATGCGCGCAGCTCGCCTGCCTTGAGCGAACGCTCGAGCTGGAGCCGGCGTTCACGCGACAGCGAGCCATGGTACGGCAGCGCCAGCTCCTCCTGTGCGAGGTGATTGATCCGCGCCGCCATCTTCTCCGCCTGGGCGCGGTTGTTCACGAACACCAGTGTGGTGCGGTTGGCGCGAATCGCGTCGAGGGCCAACGGCGCGACAGAGGGCCAGATCGTCCCGCCCACCTTGCCGAGATCGTCGACGGGCGATCGCACGGCGACTTCCATTTTCTTCACGAGGCCGCAGTCGACGATGGTGACGGGCCCCGCTCCTCCCAGGAACCGCGCAATCTCGTCCAGAGGCTTCTGAGTGGCGGAGAGGCCGATGCGCTGCGGAGGGCGCGTGGTGAGCTGATCGAGGCGCTCCAGCGTCAGGGCCAGGTGTGCGCCACGTTTGGTTCCCGCGATCGCATGGATCTCGTCGACGATCACCGCGCGCACGCCATGGAACATCCCGCGACCGCGCACGGTCGTGAGCATGATGTGCAGCGACTCCGGGGTCGTGATCAGAATGTGCGGCGTCTTCCGCAGCATGCGCGCGCGGGCGGATGCGGGAGTGTCGCCGGTGCGCACTCCGACGCGAATCTCCGGGAACCGTTCTCCCGCCGCGCCGAAGCGCTGCTGCAGCTCGGCGAGCGGTCCCTCGAGGTTGCGCTGAATGTCGTTGTTCAGCGCCTTGAGCGGCGAGACGTACAGGAGATGTACCGCGTTGGCGAGCGGCGCGCCGATGCCTTCCTGAATGAGCGCATTCACCTCCCAGAGAAACGCCGCGAGCGTCTTGCCGGTGCCGGTCGGCGCGAGGATGAGGGTGTGATCGCCCTTGGCGATCGCGGGCCATCCCTGACGCTGAGGATCGCTGGGATTGCCCAGCGTCTCGCGGAACCAGTCGCGAACGACTGGATGGAACCGGCGCAGCGCACCGGGAGAGGGCGCGCCACGACGGGAGGGGCTCAAGCGGTCAACGTGATCTGCTGCGAGGTGGTCACGCGTACCTGGCTGCCGGCCGGCAGACAGGCGTCATACTTCCGCGTTGCAGCCGCTGCCGCGGCACCCGCCGCCGTACCTGCAGCTGCACCGATCACCGTAGAGCGGGTGTCGCGTCCGATGACCTGTCCGAGGATGGCGCCGGCGATGGCGCCTCCGATGACCTTCTTCTTGTCCGATCCGCCATCGGGACGCGCGCGGCGTTCCATGTCGGACACGATGGACACGCTGGACGGCACGCTGATCGCCTCGTCGTTGATCACGATGGAGCGAACCCGCAGCGAGATCTGCGCCTCTTCCGGCCGATCTCCCGGAGTGACCGACGCGACTTCCAGTACGACACTCGTGCCCGCGGGCAGGTACGCGCCGTTCTCTCCGGTCACGGGATGATCGAGCGTTGCTACGATCTTGTCCCCCGGCAGGTTGGTCGTGCATACCTGTGAACCGGTGGAGAGCGAAAAGCTCG
Source organism: Gemmatimonadaceae bacterium (assembly GCA_050733735.1). Lineage (GTDB taxonomy): Bacteria > Gemmatimonadota > Gemmatimonadetes > Gemmatimonadales > Gemmatimonadaceae > DASPMP01. Next base: position 52 of record JBOHTL010000102.1, on the reverse strand, counting down.
TCCCGGCGCCGAAACCCGCCACGCGGCGCGGTTCGGGCGCGGGCGCCTGCTG
>JBOHTL010000101.1:0-8707 GCA_050733735.1 Gemmatimonadaceae bacterium | reverse complement strand
CACAGGGACGGGAAGCGTCGCGCGCATGTAATCGACGCGGACGTTCGGGATGCCATACTGCATGTCCGCGATTCCCGCGACGGCGGGTCCGTCGACGGCACCACGCCCGCCGGAGATGCCCTGCGCGACCACGCGCGCGCGAAACGCGACGGCTTTGCCGTCGGCATCGACGCCTCCCTCGAGACGAAGATGCGCGGCAGGACGATAGAAGTCGTGCTGCATGTCCTCTTCGCGCGTCCACAGCACCTGCACCGGCGCGCCGACTTTCATGGACGTTTCCACCGCGTCCTCGACGAAGTCCGTCCGCGACCGGCGTCCCCAACCGCATCCGAGATAGGTGACGTGTACCGTCACCTGTTCGGCGGAGAGGCCCGTGAGCCGAGCCGCCGCGGACTGCGTCCCCTGCGGATTCTGCGTCGGCGCCCAGACCTCGCAGCGATCGCGCCGAACGTCCGCGGTGCAGTTCATGGGTTCCATTGTCGCGTGCGCGAGATAGGGCGCTTCGTACGTCGCCTCCACCCGATGCTTCGCGCTCGCGAGCGCGGTGTCGGCGTTGCCCTCGTTGCGCGCCTGCGCGCCAATACCTTCGGCGAGACGCGCGAACTCCCGAAAAATCTGCGGTGAGCTCAAGGCGAAATCGTCGTTGTCCCATTCGATGTCGAGCGCCCGCGCGCCCTTCAGGGCGGCCCACGTATTGTCGGCGACGACCGCGATCCCCTGCGAGATCTCCACCACGCGGCGCACACCCTCGACGGCAAGCGCGCCCCTGGCGTCGAACGACGCTGCCTTCGATCCGAACACCGGAGGATGCAGCACGGTGGCGTACAGCAGTCCGGGAACGCGAACGTCGGTCCCGTAGACAGCCCTGCCCGTGACCTTCTCCTTCGTGTCGATGAGCGGAATGCTCTTGCCGATCAGCGTGAACTCCGACGGATCCTTGAGCCGCGGCTCCGTCGGCACTGGCAGCTTCGAGGCGGCGTCGGCGAGGTCGCCGTATTTCACGGAGCGCCGCGACGGGGGATGAAATACCTCGCCATTCGCCGTGCGCAGCGATTCGGCGGGAACGCCCAGCCGCGCCGCGGCCGCGGAAACCAGCATGGCGCGCGCGGTGGCGCCCGCGTGGCGCAGCGGCATCCATCCGCCGTTACGGATGCTCGTGCTGCCCACCGTCATCATGCGCCCATACCGGTTCGGATGCGCGTCGGCCTGTACCACGCGCACGCGGGACCAGTCGGCGTCGAGCTCGTCGGCCACGATCATCGGGAGCGCGGTGCGCACGCCCTGTCCCATCTCGGAGCGCGCAAGCGTGATGGTGACATCGCCGGTCGGATCGATGCGCAGGAACGCGTTCGGCTCGAGCGGAATGCGCCGCTCGCCTTCGATGCGCTCCGGCAGGCGGATGCCGAGCAGGAGGCCGGTGCCCGCAAGCGCACCGATCTTCACGAAGTCGCGGCGGTCGAGATTCGTGGTCGTGGTCATCTCACGCCTCGGAGGGGAGCTACCGGAGACTTACCGCAATCACGTCACGGCTTCAAGCGTGAACCAGGTGTTTCCAGTAGCTGTTGCCGACGATCAGCCCGTGGGGCGTTCGAGAGCAATAGGTCGCTTGATCTCGACCGAGTAGCCGCCGAGCGCGAGAAAATCGCGCAGCGCCTTTGCGGCGGCCTGGTCCGCGTGCTCGAGAATTCCGGACCGCTCCGCGGATTCCCGCAGCTGCAGGCGGATGCGCCGCTGAATCTCGTCACGGTCGTCGGGCGTAAACGGGTTGAGCAGTCCGGCGCTCTCGTCGTATGTGGTGACGTTCGTGACGTCGACGCTCGTGATCTGCGCGGGAGGCAGCGTGATGGTGACGCGCCGCTCCGACGAATCGACTTCGACCCGTGCCACGTTGAGATTGATCCCCGCCGAGACGCGTCCCGTGACGACGAGCAGCACGCGCTTGGTGGATCGGAATCTCGTCTGCTCGTAGATGACCACATCGCGCAGCGTCATTTCCGTGGCGACGAGCTTCGCCACTTCCCGCAGATGCTCGACGACGACGTCGTGGCTGATCGTGGGCGCGTTGGGCCGCCCGAAGCTGCCGATCGTGCTCGAGGTCGTGCGGACGAGGATGATCCCGAGTGCCGCGGCGACGGCGACGGCGACGACGACGAGTCCCCAGACGAGTGCGCGGCGCGGGTCAGGCATTCCCCATTCTACAGTGGTGACAGCGACTACACGGGGGGCATCTGATCACACGTGTGACCGCTGTTATCGGTGTGCCGCGATCGCCGAGAGATTGCGATCGAAGGTCCGGACGGCGTCGAGAATCGTGTGCACCGCGCCGGCGTAGAACGCCGGCATCAGGCGCTCGGTGTCGTCGGTGGGACGATGGTAGTCAGGATGGTCCTCGACCCCGAAGTAGATGAATGGGATCTTCGCGGCGTGAAAGGCGGCGTGATCGGACTGGCTCGTCCAGTCGTCCGCGCGTGGGCCGTTCGGGTCGTCGTGGCCGAAGCGAAGCGTGATGGGCGAGCGCGCGGCCACGCTGTCGAGATACGGCCGCAGGAACGGGTAGTGCGACGTACCCGCGGCGAACAGCTCATTCTTCGCGTTGCGACCAACCATGTCCATGTTGACGTTGAGGATCATGGACGACAGCGGAACCGGAGGCCGCGCGACGAAGCCCCGTGCTCCGTTCAGCCCTCCCTCTTCGAAGTCCAGGGCAACGAAGAGAATCGAGTTCTGCGGCGGGTTGGCGGCGAACCATCGCCCGATCTCGATGAGCGCACCGGTGCCCGACGCGTTGTCGTCAGCGCCATTGAAGATCTCACCATCTCGGACGCCGAGATGATCGAAGTGCGCCGTCACGACGATGTAGCGGTCGTCGTTTGTTCGACCCCGCACCAGTCCCACCACGTTGGTGGCGCGTCGCACCGAACTGTCCCGGCGACTGACGACCTCTGTGGGATGCTCGAAACTCAGGCCCACGCGTTGCAGCCCCGCCTGTCCGAACTGTCGCGCGATGTAGGCTCGGGCCTCGGCGTTCTCCCGTGTCCCCGATGCCCGTCCGCGCATCGAATCATCCGCCAGCACCGCAATGTGACGCATGAGATCATCGGCGCCGATCGCGGTCGCTGTTTGGGTCGTCGAGGACGCGTTCGGTCCGGCGCAGGCTGCGGCGACAAGGAGAGCAACGAGGAATCGAGTCATATGCGGAACTTATCGACCTGGCAATCCCTGCAGGACGTCAGAAGCTGGTCAGCAGCCCAACCAGCAGCTCACCGTCGTTGTTCACGCGCGCGCCGCGGAGCACCGCCCGGCTGTCGTAGTTGTCACGAAAGGTCAGGGTCAGCGCCGCAAAGCTGGAGAGCCTCGTCCGCAGCGCAGTCACAGAAACGATCGTGTAATCCGAAGTGGGACGGAACGCGGGCTGGTACGAGGTCTCGGTCGTCAGACTGACCGTCGACGAAAAGTCCCGGCGCAGGCGCACCGTGGTATTGCCGCGCACCAAAGTCGTGGACGACAGGGTATCGCCGATCGGTCTCGTGTTCTCGCCGGCTGCCCCGACGCTGAGCACCACGTCGGTGCCACCCGTCTGGACGACTCGATACAGGCTCCCGACGCCGATGCTGGATCGCTGGGCGATACGGTTCTCGAGGCTGGCGTTCACATTCGCGCGAACGAAGGGGGCGAAGTCGCCGTGCGGCAGGAATTCCATCCGCCCGTCGAGCTCCCACGCTCGTTTGCTCACGAAGGTGCCGCCCGGCTCGGGAGTCGATTCGCCGTAGTGGAACCGCCCGCCCAGGCGGAAGCCGAACGTGCTGTCCCGACGCTCGAACTGCACCCGGGTGCTCGCAAGCGTCTGCGACGTGTTCCCGAAGAAGATGCTGCCACTCAGCTCGCTTTCCAGCTTGCGGGACACTGTCGCCGCCTGCGCCATGGTCCACGTGGGAAGTGCAAGGAAGACAACGTTGATGAGGAGAATGTTTCGCATGGGCCGCATGATAGGCCGGGCGGATTTCAAATCAACGCTCGTGCCCTATCTTCTGTGATCTCTTCCCGCCTCAGCGAGCGACCCATCAGCAATTCGCCTTCGGGCTACGGTTTCGGCACGTTCAAGGGCGTCTTCACGCCGAGCATCCTCACGATCTTCGGCGTGGTGATGTATCTGCGCACCGGCTGGGTGCTGGGGCAGGTCGGTCTCACGACCACGATCATCATCGTCACGCTCGCCAGCGCGATCACCTTCTTCACAGCGCTCTCGCTGGCCGCCCTGGCCACCAACATGAAGGTCGGCGGCGGCGGCGCGTACTACATCATCTCCCGATCGCTCGGCATCGAGGCGGGGGCCGCGATCGGCCTGCCGCTGTATCTCGCGCAGGCCCTGGGGATCTCGTTCTATGTCGCCGGTTTCGCGGAAGCGTTCGTCCGAAGCTTCCCGGTGCTCGACCCGGTCGTAGTGGGCATCGGACTCCTGGTCGCGCTCACCGCGCTCGTGTACATCTCCGCCGATCTCGCGCTCAAGTCGCAGTACGTGGTCATGGCGGCGATCGCGGCTTCCCTGGTGTCGTTCTTTCTCGGCGAGCCACGCGCGCCGGCGCCGACGTCGACCGCCGAGGCCCTCGAGACGCTCTCGTTCTGGCCGGTGTTCGCGGTGTTTTTTCCGGCAGTCACCGGGATCGAGGCGGGAATCGCCATGTCGGGTGATCTCAAGAATCCGGCGCGCGCGCTGCCGCTGGGGACGATTCTGGCCGTCCTGTTTGGCTATGCCATTTATCTCGCCATTCCCATCTTCCTGAACCATCAGGGCATCGATCGCCAGACGTTGATCGAAGACCCGCTCGTGATGCAGAGGACGGCGCGGTGGGGGCCGGCGGTGCTTGCCGGCATCTGGGCGGCGTCGCTCTCGAGCGCTGTGGGATGTCTGCTCGGCGCGCCGCGCACGCTCCAGGCGCTCGCGAACGATCGCGTCGTTCCCGGCTTTCTCGGTCGCGGCTACGGCAAGTTCAACGACCCACGCTTCGCGACCCTTCTCTCGTTTGGTCTTGGCGGTGTCGGAATTCTGCTCGGTGACCTCAACGCGATCGCCCCGATTCTGTCGATGTTCTTTCTGACTTCGTACGGGGTGCTGAATCTCTCCGCGGGGCTCGAGGAACTGGTCTCGAATCCCGCCTGGCGACCGCAGTTCCGCGTCCCCGCCTGGGTGCCGCTCACGGGGTTCGCTGGCTGCCTCGGCGTCATGCTCATGATCGCGCCCGGGGCCACGATTCTCGCCACGCTCATCTGCTCCGGCATCTACTACGGCATGAAGCGGCGCAGTCTGCGCGCCCATTGGGGTGACATGCGGCTTGGCTTCATGATGTTCGTCACGCGCGTGATGCTGTACAGGATGGAGGGGCTTCGCCTCGATGAACGCACCTGGAAGCCCAATCTGCTCGTGCTCAGCGGCAGTCCCGCGGCGCGATGGTATCTCATCGAGTTGGCGGACGCGATCGCGCAGAGTCGCAGCTTCGTGACCGTCGCGACGTTCATTCCCGAGCAGAACTGGACGACCGAGCGCGTCGAGCAGGTGACGGAGGTGATCCGCGGGTATCTCCGCAAGCGCGACGTGCCCGCGTTCATTCGTACGCTGCCAGCGGCCGATCCGTTCGCCGGCGCGCAGACGCTGATCCGATCGTATGGGTTCGGACCGATCGTGCCGAACACCATCCTGATCGGCGCGACGAAGGATCCCACCAGCTTTACAGCGTTCGCCGAGCTGATACAGCTGGTGCAGCGCTCACATCGCAATCTGGTGATTGTCCGGCAGCGCTCCGAGGTGAGTGAGGAGCGGCTGAGCATGCGCGGGAAGCAGCGGCGCATCGACCTGTGGTGGGCGGGCAAATCCCCTCATGCGGCCTTTACGCTCGCCGTCGCGATCCTGTTGCAACGGAGCCGCGACTGGTCGGGCGCGGCGCTCCACATCAAGACCGTTGTCGACTCGGAGCTCGAGCGCGACGAAGCCTTATCGCGGCTGAGGGGCTTCTGCGCCGAGGCGCGCGTGAGCGCGAGCGCCGAAGTCCTGGTGCGAGGCAACACTGCGGTATTCGACGTGATCAAACACTCTTCAGCTGGCGCGGACCTCGTTTTCATCGGCATGCGCCCGCCGAGCGCGGACGAGACGCCGGAAGCGTACAGCGCGTACTGCGAGTCGCTCCTGCGCAACATCGAAGTCTTTCCCGCCGCGGCACTGGCGATGGCCGGCGAGAAGGTGGACTTTCATCGCATCTTCGAGGTGCAGTAGGACCGCTCTCGGCCCAGCGTCGACAGGAACTGATGCGACGCGGGCCGAGAACGCTCTACCTCAGGTTCACGCTCTGCGTTGCCTGAACGGTCATGCGCGTGCCGGCTGGCAGCACATGCTCGACGTCGCCCACGCCGAGCGAGATCACGGTTCCGGCAGCTGCGCCGACGGCGCCCGCCTTGATGATGTTCTCCAGGTCGATGCCGCTGATGATCGCGCCGAGCACGGCGCCTGCCACCGCGCCCGTTGCCGCGTCGCGCGCAACGTCGCGCTCGCGCCGCTGCACCGTCGCCACGCTCGTGATGTTCGCGCGGAAGTCGTAGTCCCGGCCGTTGAACGAAAGCCGGTCGAATTGGAGCTGGATCAGCGCGCGGTCGGTCGGATTGTCGGAATCGTCGAGCGCGCTCACGCGTCCCCGCACCACGGCACCGGCGGGCACGACCACTTCGCCATTCGAGGCCATGAGGTTGCTCACGACAGAGGCCGTAAAGGTATCGCCGACCTCGTTTGCCTCCGTGCTGAGCTGTTCATTGAGCTGTACTTCCAGGATCGCGCCGGCGGACAACACGCTGGATGTGGGCGGCACCACGGGGGTGATCGGCGCAACCTCTCCACCAGAAACGACTTCAACCGAGCGCTGGCATCCAGCGAGCGCCGCGGCGGCGGCGATGGCAATTACAGTATGACGAATCATGTGCTTCCTCCTTGATGTTTTCGAGCGCTGCCCAGCGCGCAAGGCGCGGGCCGGAGGAGTCAGTTCGGGCAGATCAGGGCGTCATTGTTCGATCGTACTCGTCCCTGCGCGACGGCCTGAAGAAATCCGGCGATAGGGCAGAGCGCCTCGCTGCGCTCCTCGCCGAATGGTGACGTCGGGCCGCGGAACCAGCGCCGCAGCGTGTATGGTCTGATGAAAACGCTTCCGCTGTCCAGCGGCAGCGCGGCAACGTTCGCATAGAAGGCACTGTCCTTGTCGTCGCCGAAGAGATACTGCTCGACGTTCGACAGATAGAATGCCCGCACCACCGCGTTCCGCGCGCCGAGGTAGTCGCCGATCGCACGCAAGGCGTGAGGACCGGCAAAATCCCCGGACACCGGGACGATCAGGTTGCGTTCGTGCAGCGACTTCACGACGCGAAAGTTTTCCTCGGTCGACAGGAAGCTGCGTGCCTCGCCCGTCGTATCGAGCGAGAATCCGGTGAGCGTCATGAAGGTGCCACCGCGCATGCTCGGCGGGCCGCGCGTCGTGATCGACGGACCGAAGTAGGTGAAGGCGTAGAAGACGTGACGCAGCTGCGCCCGCTCCTGGTCGTCGAGGACGAAGCCGTGCAGCCGGGTCAGACGATCGACGATGCGCGCGTAGTTGCCCGCCGCGAGCATCGAATCGGTTCGTACGCTACGATATGCCGACCAGACCGACTCGATCGACGAGGTGTCACTCAGCCCGGGTGGGCGTGGCTTGCCGAACAGCAGCGAGATGAAGTCGGCGCGGTCGGCGGCCATCTCGAACATCGCCTTGAACATCAGATGCTGCACCATCGCCTGCCGGCGGATGTCGATGATGAATGCCATGCGTGGACGGATGGCCGCGATGTAGGTGAAGTTCTGCTCCGGGCCCACGCCCAGGAACACGTCACCACGCACGCCCTGCTTCCGAAGCATGGTGAAAATCTGCCCGACTTCGGTCTCGTTCGAGGTGAAATTGTCCTCGATGCGGAAATAGCCGCCGGGCTCCGAGACGTTCGACACCAGCTGCCAGAACGCGGAATCATCAAGTCGCTCTGGAAGACTCCCGTCTGCTGCGCGCCCGGCAGCGGAACCACCCAGCGTCGTGCAGCCGACGAGCAGCACGATGGAAAAGCGCTTCGTCGCGCGCCAGCTGCGCGACGGACGCGACTTGGTCAGCATGGTCATCGCGAGAACGGGGTCGCCGCGAACACCACGCGACCACCAACGACCGTCAGCAGCACTTTGGCGTCCTTGATCTCGGCGGGTGGAATGGCGAACAGGTCGCGATCTATCACGACGAAGTCGGCCACCTTACCGGCCGTGAGCGATCCCTTGCTGGCCTCCTCGCCCTCGGCCCAGGCATTGTTCACGGTATAGCTGCGCAGGCTCGTCTCGAGATCGAGGCGTTCCTGCGGGAACCAACCGCCCGCTGGCTTGCCGTCGACCGTCTGCCGCGTGACCGCGGCGTAGATGATCGTCATCGGATTCGCCGTGTACCAGCTGGCGTTGGTGCCCGGCCAGTCGCTGCCGAACAGGAGCGGCACGCCGGCGTCGTGGAAGGTCTTGAATGCATACGCCCAGCGCGCGCGGCTGCCGATGCGCTCTTCCATCCAGCGCATGTCGTCGATGGCGTGATAGGGTTGCACCTCCGCAATCACCCCGAGCCGGGCCATGCGGGCGGCGACGTCGGGCCCCCGAATGACCTGGGTGTGGATG
>JBOHTL010000100.1:0-6629 GCA_050733735.1 Gemmatimonadaceae bacterium | reverse complement strand
GACGAGAATCGCACCTTCACATGCGGCCAGGGAACGGGAAACCTCGTACGTGAAGTCGACGTGTCCCGGTGTATCGATGAGGTTCAGCTCGTACGTCTCTCCGTCTCGCGCCGTATACCCCATGCGCACGGCGTTGAGCTTGATCGTGATGCCGCGCTCGCGCTCGAGGTCGAGCGTGTCGAGCACCTGTTCCTTCATCTCACGCTTCTGCAGCGTCCCGGTCGCTTCGATCAGGCGGTCGGCGAGGGTGGACTTCCCGTGATCGATATGGGCGACGATACAGAAGTTGCGGATATGGTCCAGCTTCAATGCAGTCTCTGAGGCGTGAAGTGATTGCGGCAGCGAAATATAGCCGCCGGTGTCGCTGCTCCGCGGCGAAAGGAAGAGCGGCTGCGCGCCGGAGGCACGCAGCCGCTTGTCAAGGACAGAGGAGTTCTAACGGCTATCCGGTCGTCGCTCACCACTCTTGCTCGAGCCTCTGGTTTCACGCGGCGAAGAGGACGGCTGACTACCGCTGCGAGACCCACTGGAGCTCGAGGCGCCCGACGAACGCGTGCTCGCGCTGCTGCCGGCCGAGCTGCCGCTGTCGCCGGATCGGCTGCTTCTGGTAGCGCGCGGCGACTGCACACGATCGTTCGATTCGCGCGCCCGTGCCTCCCGACGACGCTCGGTGCTTGCGCTCGCGGCGCCGCGGCGCGGTGCATCGTCGCCATACCGCGGCGAGACTCTCCGTCCGCGCGGCGTGCGATCATCGAATGGCATGGCGGTCTCCGCGTTCGGAGACAACTGGCCAAACGCGCTGCGCGTCGGTGTCTCACGAGGACCAAAGCCGCGACGCCCCGGACGATCGAGATCCGGAGCTGGCTCGCCCGGCGGCCGCGTTGGCAGGGTGGCGGTCGTGAAGACAGGCCGGCGTCCCAACGCAAACTGCGGGAAGAACCCTTCACCGCAATACCGGGCGGAGCTGTACGAGCCGAATCCGAGCCACGCTGCCTGCCAGGCGCTGAACCACGTGCCGTGTCCCATCAGGCCAAGTCCGCTCAGATACGAGCAGTCCCACGCGCGTGAAGCATATGAGGTATAGGCGCTGGTGGTGCCGCTGGAAGCAAACTTCAGTGTGTACTTCGCGCCCCCGGCCAGCATGTCGGCGAACGAGCGGACCGCGTAGCGCGGATCGATGGCGCGATCGTACTCGTCCACTTCCCACTCGGCCCAACCACCATAGTCGTACATCATGCGATACCGCAGCGGAGTGTCGCTGCTGATCATGAACACATAGCCATGGCCGCGGCCGTCGTACGAATCGAACCGAGCGCCCATGCCGCGCATCGCGGCCATTCTGTAGGAGAAGAGCGACGGGATTGCGTCGTAGTACGCCGGCAGGGAAGTCGTGCGATACAAGCGTTTGCCGCGGATGAATCCGGCGTCATCCGGCGTCTCGGGGAAGAGCACGCGAATCCGGCCATCGCCGCCGAGGTGCCCGATCATGACATACGAGTTGTCTTCGGTGCGGAAATACGCCCGGATGTTGCGATTGAGCAGCCCGCCCGAATAGTCCACGGAGACGGATCCTCTGGGGCCGTCCGCGGGCTTCAATGGCTTCGGAGCCTGGGAATCGGGTGTTCGCGCACACGCCGCCGCGGCAAGCGCCAACAGCGGGATTCCGAGGCGACTGATTCTGGTCATGGGCCCATCCCCCCAAAGGTTGTATACAAATTGGAGCAGGTCCTGGGCCAGGCGCAAGAGGAAAGTTGGGATTAGGTTGCCCCCCGATGTCCACCGCCGTCCGCGCCGATCTGCATGATCCGGCGTCCCTCGCCGCGCTTGGCCACATCGAGATCGTCGCGCGCTGGATAGTCGATGGGTTCATGTCCGGACTCCACCGATCACCCCGCAAGGGCTTCTCGGTGGAGTTCGCCGACTATCGCCCGTACCAGGCTGGAGACGACCTCCGCTTTGTGGACTGGAAGATCGCGGCGCGCTCGGACCGCTGGGTTGTGCGGCAGTACGAAGAAGAGACCAACCTGCGCGCGACCATTGTGCTCGACGTCAGCCGGTCGATGGCGTGGAGCGGCGAGCAGCTTCGGGCCGTCGGAACCCCGGCGGTGTCGGGGCAGTCGCGCCTGACCAAGCTGCAGTACGCCGAGATCGTCACGGCCTCGCTCGCGTTGCTGCTGCTGCGTCAGCGAGATGCCGTTGGCCTCGTGCGTTTCGACGAGCGGGTCCGTTCCGCCATTCCCCCGCGCGCACGCACCGGACATTGGCGACGCGTGCTGGCGGCACTCGAAGAACCGGGGGCGGGGTTGGCCTCGAGCGCACCCGAGGCGCTCACCCAGGCGGCGCGACTCATCAACCGCCGCGGCATGATCGTGCTGATCTCCGATCTCCTCATGGAGCCAGGCGAAGTCGAAAAGGCATTGAAGGGACTTCGGGCGATGGGGCACGACATCACCGTTCTGCACATCATGGATCCCGCCGAGCGCGGTCTCACCGGGTCTGGAGAAGCGATGTTCGTGGATCCCGAGACTGAGCTTCGCGTGCCGGCGAGCATCGCGGATGTGCGGGCCGCATACCGGGACACCGTGGAGCAGGTCATCGGCGAATGGCGCGACATGTTGACGGCCACCGGTGTCGGATATGAGGTGATCGTCACCGACCAGTCCTTCGGATTGCCACTGCGTCGCGCTTTTGCGGCCCGCCAACGACTTCCCTGACCCATGGGTTTTCTCGCTCCCTGGTTTCTCGCGCTCGGTGGAGCCGCGCTCGTTCCCCTGCTGATCCACCTTCTGCGGAGGCGCATTGGCCTTCAGGTCGAGTTTCCCGCGGCGCGATACCTCGCGCGCGCCGAGCGGGAACACAGCCGGACGATGCGGATGCGCAACCTGCTGCTCATGCTCCTCCGGGTGGTTGCGGTCGTTCTCGTGGCGATGGCCGCCGCGCGACCGATCGGCCGCTACATGACCGCGGGAGCCGGACATGCGCCCACGGCGCTCGCGATAATGCTCGACAACTCGATGAGCACGTCGGTGGTGGAGGGCGGATCGTCGCTGCTCGATCAGTTCAAGCAGGTTGCCCGGGGCGCACTCGATCGCGCGACCGCGGACGATCGTCTCTGGCTGGTGACCGTCGATGGCGCGATTCGCGGCGGCAACGCGTCGGCCATTCGGGACGAGCTGGAGCGCGTGCGACCCTACGGGGGTGCCGGGAATATTCGCGACGCGCTGGCCCGGGCCGCGGCCGCCGTCGAAGGAAGTGGGCTCGTCGCGCGGCAGGTGGCAGTGCTCACCGATGGCCAGCGCACCGCGATCTCCGAAGCGGCACCGCTGCGCGGCAACACACCGATCCTCGTCTGGGCGCCGCGCCGGAATCCACCCGTCAACCGGGCGGTCGTAGCGGCCGAGGCCCGACCGGTGCGGTGGACGCCGCGCGGAGCAGTGACCGCACGCATCCAGAGCCCGGACTCCGCTACCTATAGAATGGCGCTTGGCCAGCGCACGCTCGCGCGCGGCACCGTGGCGCCGAATGAAGAGGCAACGATTCGCGCCGCGCCGGCCGAGCGGGGCTGGGTCGCGGGAACGGTCGAGATAGAGCCGGACGAGCTGGTCATGGACGACTCGCGCCACTTCGCCGTGTGGATCGGACCTGCCCCGGCGGTGTCCGTGGCCCCCGCTGCCGGCGTCTTTCTGGAGAACGCAGTCGACGTCCTGAAGTCCACGGAGCGTGTGCGTGACGGAGCGGACATCACCATCATATCCGCGGACGCCGCGACGCGACTGCCTGCGCTCCTGGTCCCGCCGATGGATCCGGTTCGGCTGGGAGCGGCGAACCGTGCCCTCGAGCGTCTTGGCATCCCGTGGCGCTTCGGCGCGCCCAGGCGCGAATCGGCGATCGCACGCGGCGGGCAACTCCCCGGTGTTTCAGTCACGATGCGATATGCACTCGAGCCGCGGAGCGGCGCCGTCGCCGAGACGCTCGCGGTTGTCGGCCGCGAACCATGGATCGTGGCCGGCCGTGGCTACGTGCTGCTGGGCTCTCCCGTCGACGCCTCCGCGACCTCGCTTCCGATCACCGCCGCCTTCCTTCCCTGGCTCGGCGACGTGCTGGCGTCGCGGTTGCACGGGGACGGGGGAGTACTGCGTACCGCGACGCCAGGGCAGCGGACGGCCATTCCGTCGGGAATCGAGGCCATCGAGAGTACCGACGGCCAGCGCCTCGCCGTCACCGGCGGCGTGGTCGAGGCACCCGCGACTGCCGGAACATACTTCCTGATCCAGGGACCCCGGCGCGCCGGTGCCCTGGTGGTGAATCCCGAGGTCGAAGAATCGCGACTCGACCGGTGGTCGCCGGACGAACTCGCGGATCGGATGGCATCGCGCGGCGCCCGCGTCGCCGACGACGGTGAGGCGTGGGTGGATCTGGCGTTCACGGGGGCGGCGCGCCAGTCGCTTGTGGGACCATTGCTGATGGCGCTCCTGCTCGTGCTGGCGGCCGAAATGGTCGCCGCAACGATGGGCGCGCCGACGACGAAGTAGGCTGTGCCGCTGCCCCTGCTGCTCGAGTCCATCGAGCGCCTGTCCGCGTTCACGCGACTCCTCAACACGCTGCCCGCGCCGGGGGAGCAGCGCCGGATCGCGGGTCTCGCCGGATCCGCGGACGCAGCGGTCCTGGCCACGCTGGCGCGTTGCGCGCCGGGCAGATTTTTCGTCGTCGTCACCGACGCACTGCCGGAAGGCGAGCGCTGGCTGGCGGATCTTCGTGGGCTCCTGGACGAAGACATCGTCGCGCTGTATCCGCCCCGGGAAGGCTTCGGGGAAGCAGAGCCGCACATGGAAGTCGCGGGGGAGCGTGTCGAGACGCTCGAGCGCACCATGCGCGGCCAGGTGCGACTGCTGGTCACCACCTCACGCGCTCTGCTGGAACGCACGCGAATGCCGCGCGCATTGCGCGATCTGCGCGTGGAGCTGCGCAAGGGCGACATCCGTCGTCTGCCCGATCTCATCGAGCATCTCGAGCGCATCGGTCTCGAGCGGGTGTCCATGGTGGAGGATGTCGCGCAGTTCAGCATTCGCGGCGGCATTCTCGACGTGTACGGCTTCGGCATGGCGGATCCCGTGCGCGCCGAGTTCTGGGGTGACGAGATCGTGGATCTGCGGCAGTTCGACATGTCCACGCAGCGCTCCACGCGCGAAGTGGAACATGCGCTCGTGCTTCCCGTCGACGGCGCCGTGCACCCGGACGCGCTCGAGGCGGAGCGTCGGTCCATCACCACGCTCTGGACCCCGGACACGCTGCTGGTGGTTCCCGAAGGCGTGCACGTGGAGCAGGAGCTGCAGCGCACCTGGCAGGAGGCGGCGCACCACATCGACCTCGCGCGGCGTCGCGGCGAGGACGTGCCCGATCGCGAAGAGCTGTTCGAAGCTCCACCCTCGCTGACGCACACGCTGCGCGCCTTCGGCACGATCGAAGAGGTGGTCGGTCGCGACGACGCCGAGATCGTGTTCCCGCTGCGCGCGCCGGAGCAGATCGGCCGCGACATTCAGCAGCTGCGCCGCATCGTGCGCGATCCGATGCGCACGGTGATCCTCTGCGACAACGCGGGCCAATGCGAGCGCCTCGACGAGCTGCTCGCCGACGGCGGTGAACCGTCGCCGGCGGCGCTGACAGTGGGCGTGCTGCAGGGCGGCTTCGTCATCCCCGGCGTCGACGGGGCCGGTCTCCGCGTCCTCACCGACCACGAGATCTTTCGCCGCGAGCGACGCATCCGGCGCGCGCGGCGCTACACGAGCAGCATTACCGCGGAAACCCTCTCCCTCCGTGAGGGCGACTACGTCGTGCACCTCGAGCATGGCGTCGGCATCTACCGCGGGATCGAGACGATCGTCGCGGGGCAGAGCACACTCGAAGTCGCCGTCATCGAATACGAGGGGGGCGATCGGCTCAACGTGCCCCTCTATCGCATCGATCAGCTGGAGCGCTACCGCTCCGCGACGGATGTCTCCGAAGACAGTCCGCCGCCGCGACTGCACAAGCTGGGTGGCAAACGCTGGGGCCAGCAGCGTGAGAAGACCCGCGCGGCCATCAAGGAGATGACCGTCGAGCTGCTGGATCTCTACGCGCGCCGGCGCGTGGCGTCCCGCGCGGCACACGTCCCGGACACGCCCTGGCAGGCGCAGCTCGAGTCGTCGTTCCTCTTCGAGGACACGCCGGATCAGCGGAAGGCGACCGTCGACGTTAAGACCGACATGGAAAGCCAGCGTCCGATGGACCGGCTGCTCGTCGGAGATGTGGGCTACGGCAAGACGGAGATCGCGGTGCGGGCCGCGTTCAAGGCCGTGCAATCGGAGCGTCAGGTGGCCGTGCTCGTTCCCACGACCATTCTCGCGGATCAGCACGCGCGCACCTTCGGCGATCGGCTCGCCGATTTCCCGATGAAGGTCTCCATGCTGAGCCGCTTCCAGTCACCGAAGGAACAGCAGGCAGTGCTGGCCGCCGTGGCGAAGGGTGACATCGACATCGTGATCGGCACGCATCGGCTGCTCAGCAGCGACGTCCAGTTCAAGCGGCTCGGCCTCATCGTCATCGACGAAGAGCACCGGTTCGGCGTGAAGCACAAGGAGCGGCTCAAACAG
>JBOHTL010000099.1:0-2504 GCA_050733735.1 Gemmatimonadaceae bacterium | reverse complement strand
ACCCTGAGGAACGCGAGGGACGCATCCTCGTCCGCCCAGCGGGTTCCCTCGAGGCGCGCGAACTCCTCCCGCGCCCATGACAGTCGCTCCTTTCCCTTCAGCTCTTCCTGCATGCGATCGCGCAGCTCGAGCAGATACCGCGTGTCCTGCGCCGCATATTCCAGCATGTCGGCCGCGAGCGGCCGCATGGACCAGTCGGCGCGCTGGTGCTTCTTGTCGAGCTTCACGCCGAAATAGCGATCCAGCAGCGCGGCGAGCCCGAACGCCTTGATGCCAAGCAGCTGCGCCGCGATGCGGGTGTCGAAGATGTTCGTGGCATGCCAGCCGTAGTCGCCGTGGAGGAGACGCAGGTCGTAGTCCGCGTCGTGCAGCACGACTTCGGTCGACCGGTCTTCCAGCAGCGTGCCCAGCGGTCGCAGCGTCTCGCCGGAAACGGCCAACGGGTCGATGATCGCCGAGTGCTCACGCGTGGACAGCTGCAGCAGATAGATGCGATCGACGAATCTGTGGAAGCTCGCCCCCTCCGTGTCGATGGCGATCTCCTTCACGGACGCGAGGCCGTCCAGAAGACGGGTTGCCTGCTCTGGCCGATCGAGAAAAAGTGGGGTGTGCGTCACAACGGCGAAGTCTACTTAGTCTTAACGCTGAATCCGCCGGGCATTTCGCTTGCCACGAGGAGCACGCCATGAGCACACCGACGCCGCCGCAGGAACCGCCGGGACCCGAGGCCTGGCGTGGACCAGAGCGGCGCTCCCGCCAGGTCGGCTGGCACAGCAAGGACATCGCGCGCACGGCGGCGCTGGTCATCGCGATTTACCTCGTCGCCCGTCTGCTCTGGTTCGCCAATCCGCTCGTCATGGCGACTTTCCTCGGCGTCCTCTTCGGCCTCGCCGTGGAAGCAGGCGTCGACAAGCTTGAGCGATTCCGGATCCCGCGCGGCATCGGCGCGGCGATCATCGTGCTCGGGTTCTTCGGGCTCCTCGTCGGCATCGGCGCGATGATGGCGCCGACGATTCGCCAGCAAAGCGGCGTGCTGCGCCAGCGGATCCCGGAAGCCGTGGACCGCATCGAGGCGTGGATCAATCGAAGCCAGGCGGGTTTCTTTGGCTCCATCCTCGGCGGTCGAGCCGCGGACTCCGCGGTGGGCACGACCACTGGCGCCACTGTCCCTGGCGCGGGCATCGGCGCGACGACGACGGGGCTGGCCGACAGCGCTCGCGCCGCGGCGGACACTCTCGCCGGCGACGCCCCGACCGCGTCCGAAACCCTGCGCAGCCGGCTGGGACAGCAGTTGAGCAGCGCCACGCAGTACGTCTTCCCCTTCCTGTCGCAGACCATCGCGATTTTCGCCGGGATCGTCCTGATCATCTTCGTCGCGATCTACATCGCCGCGGATCCCGATACATATCATCGCGGCATGATGCACCTGTTCCCGCACCACATGCGAACGCGCGCGGGAGAGGTGTTGAGCGCGATCGCGACCGTCCTGCGTCGCTGGCTCGTCACGCAGCTCATCGCGATGACCGTGATCGGGACGGTGACGACGGTCGCGCTTCTGATTCTCGACGTGAAGGCAGCATTCGCGCTCGGCCTGATCGCGGGCCTCATGGAATTCATCCCGACGGTCGGCCCGCTGCTGAGCGCAATTCCGGCGGTCGCCATGGGCTTTCTGGATTCCCCGCAGAAAGCCCTGACGGTGGCGCTGGTCTACATGGGAATCCAGTTCCTGGAGAATCATCTGCTGATTCCCATGCTGATGAAAGGCGGCGTAGACATCCCACCGGTGCTGACCATACTCAGCCAGGCACTGTTCACGCTCCTGTTTGGATTCCTGGGGCTCATGGTCGCCGTGCCCGCACTGGCGGCAACAATGGTCGCGGTGAAGATGCTGTATGTCGAGCGCGTCGTGGGCGACGACATCGACGTCGTCTCGAAGCACGACTACGTCGAGAGTGGCTGAGCTGCCGCTGCTGCGGCGCTTCCCGGCGCTCGCGGTGCTTCCACGGATTTCGTTCGGCAGCTTTCCCACTCCGGTGGAACACGTTGCGCGTGAAGACGGGCGCACTCTCCTGCTGAAACGCGACGACATCACCGGCCGCGTCATCGGCGGCAACAAGGTACGCGGACTGGAGTGGCTGCTCGGATCGGTGCGCAGCGGCGACGACGTCCTTACCGTGGGGGCGCGCGGATCGACGCACGCCCTCACGACGGCGATGCTGACATCACAGCTCGGCGCCCGAACGACCGTCGTGCGCTGGGACCAGCAGATGAATCCTGCCGCGCGCGTCGTCGATGAACGTCTGCGCGCGCATGCACGCGTGATCGACGCGCGAGCAGTGCCGGTCGCATTCCTCATGGCCGCGCTTCTTCGGACGCGCCGGCGGACAGTCTGGGTGCCCGCGGGTGGAGCGACTCCGCTGGCCGCGCTCGGTAACGCGAACGCCGCGCTGGAGCTCGCCGAGCAGATCCAGCGCGACGAGTGCGTGCTTCCCGAGGAGGTGTAC
>JBOHTL010000098.1:0-3882 GCA_050733735.1 Gemmatimonadaceae bacterium | reverse complement strand
GTGTTTTCGTGACCGACGACAGGCGCGATTTTGCGGTCGTGTTCCGCGGGTCGAGCGCCAGTGCGCGTTCCCAGCACCGGACCGCTTCGTCCTTCTCGCGGCGCCGCATCCGGATGTCGCCCAGCTTGACGTAGACGTCGTCGCCGAGATCGGGATTCGACTTGATCGCCCGCTCGTACGCGCTCAGCGCGTCGTCGAAGCGATTCGCCCGAAAATACAGATCGCCGATGTTCTTGTGCAGCTGCGGCATGCCGGGATCGTCGGTGAGCCCGCGCTCCGCGGTGTGCAGCGCATCGTCGTATGCCCCGCGGCGCTCCAGCAGCGCGGCCAGGTTGTTGTGCAGCGCCGCGGCGCGCGGATGCTGCAGCAGGCCTTCCTGCAGAATCTGCTGCGCCCGCCCGCCATCGTTCACGAGCGCCGCCGACAGCGCCGCGTAGAGGTACCAGACCACGGACGGCCGACTGTTCCACAGGGGCTTCGCGGTGGCAAAGGCGCGATCCGCCGCCGTCGCGTCGCCTGTCATCAACGTGACGACGCCGATCGACGTTTGAATGCGCGGGTCTTTGTCGCCGCCCCGCTTGATGGCATCCTGCAAGGCGCTCAGCGCTTCCGCGTGCCGGCCGATGCGCTCCAGCGCGATCGCCAGGTTGTGGAAGGTTGCCGGCGCGGCGCCCCCCCGGCCAGTGGCATGCTGATACGCTTCCACTGCCTCCTGCCATTTACCCTGCCGCATCAGGATGAGGCCGACGTAGAACCGCGCGGTGCCGTCGTCCGTGTTGAGCTCCAGCACCCGGCGGAACTCGCGCAGCGCGTCCTCGTGCATCCCGGACTTGTAAAAGGCGACGCCGAGGTTCGCGTGCTCCTCGCTCTTCGCCTCGGGGATCGCCTTGAGATCCACCCGGCTCTTGCGACCGACCCGATGGATGAGTCCCGCGGTCGCGAGGCCGTACAGCGCCTTCCCCGCCTCGAATTCCACCAGCCCCGAGGACTCGATCAGCTGCGTGACGTCGCGGCGTCCGTCGATGAACTGCAGGATGTTCTGCTGCTCGTCGCTCAGGGGCAGGTCGGTCGAGGCGAGCTTGCGCCAGTCGGCGTCGAACACGGCGTCGAAGCTCGGAATCTTCTTGGCGATCAATCCCCACTCGTCGACGCGACGCGCGCCCTCGAGCAGCAGCGATTCGGGACTGATCGAGACCAGGATGTCCTGTCGCTCCGGACGCACGTCCGCCTCGAAGTTGAACGTTCCCTCGTGCCAGGTGAACAGCAGGTAGACCGCTTCCTCGATCTGGACGCGGACGTAATCGTGCAGCCGCTCGCGCGTGATGAAGCCCAGGTCGACGAGCAGGTCGCCGATGCGCTTGTCGCGCTGCTTGCCCTGCGTCTCGATCGCCTGCTGCAGCTGCTCGGACGTGATCGTCCCCGCTTTCACGAGCATGTCGCCGATGCGATCCCGGCGATTGACGATCGAGGCGTACGAGATCTTGCCGGCGTCGAAGTAGATGTACCCGAAGTTGTTCCGGTGCGTGACGCTGAGACATCCCGTCTTGCGGCCCATGGCCAGCAGCTGGAGGACGTCGGGAAGCGACGCTTCGCGAAGGGATCCCTTGATCGCCATCAGCGCGGTTCCTCGATCAGGAGAGCGCCGAAATCGGCGAGATGCCAGACGATTTTCTCGTCGTCGAGAAAGAACGTGTCAGCCCCCGCGCCCCCCGCCGCCCCCCCGCCCTTCGCGTCCGGCGCGGCCAGCGGCGCCGCGCCGCCATCGAGCTCCATCTTCGCGACGTTGAGCAGCAATGGCATCGCGGCGATGTCGGCCGCCGCCACGAGCCGGTTCACGACGCCGATGATCTCGCGCACGCTCGCCACCGGCCGGTCGGCCAGATAGTTGAGCAGCGGTTCGCGCTCCGGCGTCTCGACGTCCTGCAGATAGTGCGCGTACAGCTTGAGCCGCAGGGCGCGATCCGGCACCAGCATCTCGACCACCAGCCCGCCCTCGAACCGCGAGCGAAGGCGCTCCTCCAGTCCTTCCAGCTGCCGCGGCGCGCGATCGCTCGCGAAGACGAGCTGCTTGCCTTCGTTGTGCAGCGCGTTGAAGACGTGGAAGAGCTCCTCCTGCGTGCGCTCCTTCCCCGCGACGAACTGGACGTCGTCGATGATCAGCGCATCGGCGTGGCGATAGCGGTTGCGGAAGCGCTCGATGCTGCCGTCCTGCATGGCCGCGATCAGCTCGTCCATGAACTGCTGCGCGCTCACGCACGCCACCGCCGCCGCGCCGCCGCTCATGTTGATGAGCTCATTGCCGAGCGCGTTCACCAGATGCGTCTTGCCCACGCCGCTCGGTCCGTGAATGAACAGCGGGTTGTACCGCTTGCCGGGCTCCTCGACGACCGCGTCGGCGGCCCGCACCGCCAGCTGGTTGCTCGGTCCCACCTCGAACTCGGCGCGCGCGAACTCGGCCGACGGACCTGGAGGGGGTGTGGCGCCCGCGAGCGCGCGCGTCACCAGCGCCTCGGCGTCCGCCACGCGCTCGGGATCGCGGAACAGCTCGTTCGCGCCCAGGTTCGCGTCGATCTCGGTGACACGTTGCTCGAGCGCGCGCAGCTGCTCGATGGCCGCGAAGTACGCCCGCAGCGCGCCCTCGAAGTCCGTTTTCGGCCCGGCGTTCTGCAACAGTCGCTCAAGCATTCCCGTGCGATACCCCTCGCCCGACCAGTACGCGACGGCTTCCGCGACCTTCACCTTCCACGGATCGACGTGCTCGGCGACCGCGCTGGCGATGTCCGTGACGAAGCTCTGAAAGTCCAGATTCGGGTCGAGCAGGTCGCCGATGATCCCGGCGGAGCCGCCGTTCGCGGGGACGGCATCGGCCGGCGTCCGCGCCGCCTGTCGCCCGCCCGACGACCGCGGCGCGAGATGCGGGAACATCGGTCGCACCTGCTCGGGACGCACATGATCGCCGCCGAGCGTCTGGGTGGCGATGAGCTTGTTGAGCGCGCCGTTCAACTCGCGGATGTTGCTGAACTCGAGCGTCGCCAGTTCCTCGAGCACGCCGCTCTGGAATCGCACGCCGCGCTCGTCGCAGCGCGCGCGCAAGATCGCGATGCGCGTCTCGTAGTCCGGCGCGCCGATGTCCACGATCAACCCGCCCGAGAGGCGGGTGATGAGGCGCTCGTCGACGTCGGGAATTTCCGCGGGCGGGCGGTCGCTCGTCATGACGACCTGGCGACCCGTGCCCTGCAGCGCGTTGAGCAGTCGCAGCAGCTCGCTCTGCGTTTCGCGCCGGCCCGTGAGGAACTGCATGTCGTCGAGCAGCAGGACGTCCACGCGGCCGTAGCGCTGCTTGAATCGATCCGATTCGTTGCTCGCGACGGCGGCGTGCAGCTGTTCGACGAAGTCCTCGAGCGTGATGTACTCGACCCCCAGCTTGGCGTCGCGCTGCTGCACGAGGTTGCCGATCGCGCCCATGAGGTGCGTCTTGCCCAGCCCCGAGCCGCTGTAGATGAACAGCGGGTTGTACGTGAGGCCCGGCTGCTCCGCGACGGCGCGCGCGGCCGCGACGGCCAGGCGATTCGCCGAGCCGGTCACGTAGTTCTCGAAACGGTGTCGTGGATCTACCTGCACCCGTGGCCTCCGACGCGATGGCTAACGGGAACCGCCGGCGCTGAGCCGCTTGAGCACGAGCTCGGAGATACCGCGCAGCGTTTCGAAGACGCCCGGTCCGTGCAGCGCATCGGCGGGAAATTCAGGCACTTCGCGGAAGTTAATCGCCTCGGAGAGCTCGGTCGCGGTCAGGATGAGATCCTTGGGCAGGTCCTGCTTGTTGTACTGGATCACGAGGGGGATGGCGCGCGGATCGACGCTCTGCTCGGCGAGATTCTCGTG
>JBOHTL010000097.1:0-3444 GCA_050733735.1 Gemmatimonadaceae bacterium | reverse complement strand
GCAGATCTCACCGCGCGCCGACGAGGTGCGCGTCGATGCCGTCGTCCTCGGTGTCACCCTGCTCAGCGCCGTCGCTGCCGCCATCGTCCTGTCCTTCGCGCCGCGGCTCGGTGGTGAGCGGGCCCTTGCGACCGCCGGCCGGCGGGCGACTGCCGGCAAGGGCGGTCAGCGGCTGCAGCAGGTGCTCGTCGTGACCCAGCTCGCCGTCTGCGTGGTGCTGCTGTCCGCGGCGGGGCTGCTGGTCCGCACGCTCACGAAGCTGCAGTCGGTGGAGACGGGGATCAGAGCCCCGGAGCAGGTGTTGACCATGGAAGTGCCGATCGAGGGACAGACAATCGCGAACGCGGAGAAGCTCGCGATGTACGAGCGGATGCGCGATCGCATCGCGGTGCTGCCGGGCGTTCGCACGGTCGCCCTGGGATCCGCCGTGCCTTTGCGCAACACGCCCTTCGTGCTCGAGGTGAAGGCGGAAGGCCGCGCCGTGACACCGGGAGAAGCCACGCCGCGCGCGGTCTACAAGACGGCGGATCCAACGTATTTCGAGGCCTCGGGAATCCCCCTCCTGAAGGGGCGAGGATTTTCGACCACCGATCGCGAAGGAACGGCTCGGGTCGTCGTGATCAACGAATCGCTCGCTCGCCGCCTTTTTCCGGACCAGGATGCCCTGGGGCGTCGCATTGCCTGGACCGGTGACGTGCTGAGGTTCGTCCCGATCTCCGGTGACTGGCGGACGATCGTGGGAATCGTCGGTGATACGCGTGACGCCGGGCTGGATTCGGAGCCTACGCCGACGATGTTCCAGCCCTTCGCGCAGGAAATCCTGTTCGCGGGAGCGTTGATCATTCGCACGAACGGGAATCCGGCGACGTACGACGGCCCGGCGCGCCGCACCATTCGTGAGATGTATCCGCGCCAGCTCATCGAGAATGTCGCGACGCTGGATCAGGTGCGTGACGCGACCGTCGCGCCGCGCCGCCTCAATGCGCTGCTCATCACGTCGTTCGGTGCGCTCGCGATGATCATCGCCATCGTCGGCATCGCCGGCGTGCTCGCCTTCTCCGTCAGCTCGCGCACCAACGAGATCGGCATTCGCATGAGTCTGGGGGCAGACGCTTCACGGGTGCGTCGCATGGTGCTGAGCGAGGGCGGTGTGCTGCTCGGCGCGGGACTGACGCTCGGCGTGATCGGCGCGCTGCTCGCCACGCGCCTGCTGCAGGGGCTGCTCTTCGGGGTGCAGGCGCACGACCCCGTCACGCTGGGACTGGTGACGATCGTGCTGGCGGCGGCCGGACTGGCGGCGTGCTGGCTTCCGGCGACCCGCGCGGCGCGAGTCGATCCTGGCGTCGCGCTGCGGGCCGAGTAGTCGTTGGTCGTTCATCTCATCGACGGGACGTACGAGCTTTTCCGGCATTTCTACGGGCTGCGGAGGTTCAACAAGGGAAAGGATTCGCGGTACGGCGCGGTGATCGGAGTGTTGCGCACCGTGCTGCAGATGGTCGAGGGGGGCGCGACACACGTCGGCGTCGCCACCGATCATGTCATCGAGTCCTTTCGCAACGAGCTCTGGGCCGACTACAAGACGGGCGCGGGGCTCGAGCGCGCGCTCCTGTCGCAGTTCCATCCGCTCGAAGAGGCACTGGCCGCCATGGGAGTGGTCGTGTGGCCGATGGTGGAGCTCGAGGCGGACGACGCGCTCGCTTCCGGGGCAAGCCTGGCCGAACGCGATGCGAGCGTCGACAAGGTGTGCATCTGGACGCCCGACAAGGATCTGGCGCAATGCGTACGCGATGATCGCGTGGTGCAGGTGGATCGGCGCACGAAGGTCATTCGCGGCGATAAGGGCGTACGGGAGAAGTTCGGCGTTCCGCCGTCGCTGATTCCCGACTACCTCGCGCTCGTCGGCGACGCAGCGGATGGCTACCCGGGGCTCGGCGGCATCGGTCCCACTGGAGCAGCGCGACTCCTGAATCGCCATGGTCCAATAGAGTCGTTTCCACCGGAGGTGTTGCGCGACGAGCGCCGCGAGCTCGCGCTCCTGTTCAAGCGGCTAGCGACCCTGCGCACTGATACACCGCTTTTCGAGTCGGTCGACGAATTGAGGTGGCAAGGCCCGACGACGGACTTCGAGGCCTGGACTGAGCGAATGCAGGACCCGAAGCTTCTCGAACGCGCCAGTAAGGCAGCCGGTCTGAGCTGAACTCGGAGCCCTGCACGTCGTGCGGCCCGAGCTTTGAAGGGAAATCGATCATGACCGACGTCATGCACATCCGCGGAGCCGCCCCAGTCCCGGACGCGAAGGACGCGCCGCCGCGTCCCCCGGGGCGGGTCCGGCGGATCGGGATGCGCGTGGGCAAGCTCGCGCTCCTGGCGCTCGCGGGATACTACGCCTTCTGCCTCGTGCTTCTCGTGGTATACCGCTTTGTGGCACCCCCGATCACGACGGTGCAGCTGCAGCGTCGCCTCGAGGCTCTGGTCACGGGCGCGGAGTACGGCGTCGACAAGAGCTTCGTGTCGTACGAGCGCATTCCGCGGCATGTCGGGCGCGCGGTCGTCGCGGCGGAAGACGGCGATTTCTGGAATCACTGGGGCTTCGACTTCGACGAGATGCGGGCGGCCAGCATGGTGGTCTTCGACGGCGAGATGCCGCGTGGCGCCTCGACGATCACGCAGCAGCTGATGAAGAATCTCTTCGGCATGACGAGCCAGAATCCGGTGCGGAAGCTGCTCGACATCACGCTCACTCCTCCTGCGGAGTTGATTCTCGGTAAGGAGCGAATTCTCGAGCTCTACCTCAACAACGTGGAGTGGGGGCCGGGAATCTTCGGCATCGATGCCGCCGCGCGGCATCACTACGGGACGGGTGTTCGCGGTCTTTCACGGTCTCAGGCTGCCGGCCTTGCGGCTCTGCTCCCCAATCCGCTCAACCGCACCCCGGGCAGCACAACGCACTATCGCGCGGAGATCCTGCGGCGCATGGCACACCGCGGTTGGTAATCCGGCCCGTTATCCAGGCCGCTTGGTTCGAGTGATATCACCAAGCACGATGCGACTGCCCACGCGTATGCCCCGCTTTGCAAAGAATCCTTGATTTACCTCGAGCGCATACCGGTACTCCGCATCCGGCGCGTACGTCGGACATCCCGCGGCAAGGCGCGCGGTGCAGGGCTGCATCTGCCGAATGGCCACGATCACGCCTGACGAATCCGCGAAGGCGATGTCGAGCGGAATGCGAGTGCGATACATCCAGAACCCCGCATCCGCGGGCTGTGTTTCCGTGTACACGAACAGCATCCCAACGGAATCCGGGAGCGATTGACGCTCCATCAGCCCCTGCGTTTTCTGTGCGGTCGTGCGCGCGATCTCCACGAGCAGCCTGACCGTGTCGCGACCGTTCACGACGCGAAGCCTGGTCGAGTCGAATGCCGCGACCGTGCTGTAGTCGGC
>JBOHTL010000096.1:0-3276 GCA_050733735.1 Gemmatimonadaceae bacterium | reverse complement strand
CTCCATCAGGCGCTGCGGCGATAGCGACCCATGCATCAGATCCGGCAGCGCATCACGCATTGCCGCGTTCGGACAGTCACGCATCCAGTACCTCCTTCATCGTGCGCAGCGCGTTGTGGTAATGCACACGCGCCGCTCCTTCCGTCGTTCCGACGGCGTCAGCGATCTCCTTGTACGACAACCCTTCGGTCACCCGCAGCATGAACACCTCGCGTTGGGTCGGCGTCAACCGTTGAACCGCTGCAGTCACACGCGCTGCCGCCTCACCCGCCATCACGTCATCGAGCGCGTCGTACTCCGTCGCCGAATCCTCCTCCGAAATCTCCAGTCCCACCGGCCTGCGCTTTTCCGCTCTGCGCCGATCCATCATCAGTCGCCGCTCGATGGTAAACAGCCAGGTCCGAAAGGAGCTGTCACCTCTGAAGCCGTCGAGCGAGCCGAAGGCGCGCACGAAGGTGTCCTGCACCAGCTCATCTACGTCGTCCCGAATGCCACAACTGACCGCAAACCGCGCGAGCGCGGGAGCATGGCGTTCGACCAATCGAGTTGCCGCGCGCTGATCACCTGCCTTCCAGCGCGCGATGAGCTCCGCATCGTGCGGTCCATCGCTCGCGGTTCGATCAGTCATCGCCTGTGATGGTAGACGGTCCCGGCGCTCCGGCGTTAAGCGCTTGCCGGGGGTAAGGTTGCGGAATTATACAACCGTATGGCTGACGGCCCTGTCGAACGCATCGCGCACCGCGGCATGCCGCGCGAGCGAATCGAGAACACCATGGAGGGATTCCTCCTGGCGCTCGAGCACGGCGCCAACAGCATCGAGCTCGACGTCCACTGCTCCGCAGACCGCGAAGTGGTGGTCTTCCACGATTTCATGATCCAGGGACGCGCGGTCTCCGAGACGTCGTGGCGTGAGCTGTCGGGCGTCGACCTGGGCGGCGGCGCGAGGATGCCGCTGCTGTCGGACGTGCTCGCGGCCGTCCACGACCAGTCGATGGTGTACATCGAGCTCAAAGGCGCCGCGATCGAGCGCGAGGTCCTCGAGGTGGCGAGCCGGCATGGCGCGCTTTACGCCCTTCACTCGTTCGACCACGACGCGATCGCGCGCGCGGCCCGACTTGCGCCGGAGGTTCGGCGTGGCGTGCTGCTGGATCGCGGGCTAAAGAACGCACCGCAGGCGCTGCGCGAAAGCCTCGAACGGACGCAGGCCAGCGATGTCTGGCCCCACTGGTCACTGGTCGACGACGCCCTGACGGCATTGGCGCACCAGCGTGGCGCCCGGGTCATTACCTGGACCGTGAACACCCGCGACGTGCTCGACTCGATGCTGCGCGCCGGTGTGGATGGTATCTGTACCGACGACGTCCGACTGCTCGCGAAACCGTAAAGTGAACGATTGAAGGTTTGAACGTTTGAAGGTTTTCCTTCAATCCTTCCAATCCTATTCGGTGGGCGACGCGGGTGGCGGCGGTTCGGCGCCGTCGCCTTTGCGGTTTCCAGCCTCGCGGAGCAGCGTCTCGTAGCGCTCGACTTCCGCTTCGGCATTCGCCATCTCGCCGGACAGCCGGGCGTATTCGTCCGCCGGCACATCACCGCCGAGCTTGCGAGCGCGGTACACCGCATAGCCGAGCTTCTGCGCCGTGCGATCCATCGCCTGGCGGGCCCGCATCAGATCGAGCCGGATCTTGCCCTCGTCGATCGCGTCCTGGGCCGCGCGTCCGGCGCGATTCAGTTCGTCCTTGAGCTTGTTCCAGATGGCCATGTGCGATCCTCCAGGTTCAGGTTCCCCTACGAGGCCACAGCGCCTCAAGTTGCGATCTCGAGGCACGAAATGCGAGCGGCGCCCTGCCAGCAGGACGCCGCTTCGAGTGCATCAGTATGCGTGCCGTCTCATGTGAGACTTACGCGGTCGCGACTTTTGCCTTCGGTTCGACGCTGACCTTGTAACGGCGTTTGTTGTGGTGCTCGAACTTCACGACGCCATCGATGAGCGAATAGATCGTGTAGTCCGTGCCCATGCCGACGTTACGCCCGGGATGCCACTTGGTGCCATCCTGGCGCACGATGATGTTGCCGGCAATGACTTTCTCGCCGCCGAATTTCTTGATGCCCTGATACTTCGGATTCGAGTCGCGGCCGTTGCGAGACGAGCCGACGCCCTTTTTATGTGCCATGACTGCCTCGCTTAGCCGAGAGAAATGTCGTTGATCTTCACTTCCGTGAAGCCCTGCCGGTGCCCCTGCTTGCGAGCGTAGTTCTTCCGGCGCTTCATCTTGAAGACGACGATCTTGTCGCCTTTGCCGTGACGCACGATCTCTCCGGTGACCTTCGCCTTCGCCAGCTTCTTGTCGGCGCCCTTCACGGCCTTGCCGTCGTTGCCGAGGAGCACGTCCGTGAACTCGATCTTGCCGCCCGGCTCACCCTGTAGGGTTGGCAGACGGTATTTCTTGCCCGGCTCGACCTTGAACTGGCGGCCGCCGGTGCGGATGATGGCGTAGGACATCGGAGAATCAGATTTGGTCGTTGGCATCGGGCGCATCGAGCCTTGAAAAATATCCAGGTCGTAAGTGCCTGTCAACGCAAGGCTTTACGCGACGGCGTACTGCTGCGTAACGTCGCGGCCGGCTGACTTCACGACGAGCTTGAACTCATCCGGTCTCAGCAGCGGGTCATCGCGCAGCTCGAGCGGAAAACCGGCGATCTTCTCCAGCTTCTTCACGAAGTCGCGCTCCTGCTCCAGCACGTACATCGCCACGTCAGGGTGCAGCTTGATCAACAGGTGATCGCGGCGTCCTTCGACGACGAAGCGACGGATTGACCGTTCGATCCGGCGCACGACGGTCTCGGCCGTAAAGACGCGACCCGTGCCGTGACAGACCGCGCAGGGCTCGGTCATGTTCTGCAGATGACTCTGACGCACGCGCTGGCGCGTCATCTCGATGAGCCCCAGGTCGCTGACGGCGAAGGCCTTGGTCCGCGCGCGGTCGCGACCGAGATGGGTGCGTAGCTCCTGGAGAACCTTGTCGCGGTTCGCCTTGACCTCCATGTCGATGAAGTCGGCGACCACGATCCCGCCCACATCGCGCAGGCGCAGCTGACGCGCGATCTCGCGCGCCGCTTCGAGGTTCGTGCGGAGAATCGTTTTCTCGGGATCCTTCTTCCCGGTGTACCGACCGGAGTTGATGTCGACCGAGACCAGCGCTTCGGTGGGCTCGATGATGAGGTAGCCGCCCGACGGCAGGTCGCAGCGGCGCTTGAAGAGATCGCGGATCTCCTGCT
>JBOHTL010000095.1:0-2171 GCA_050733735.1 Gemmatimonadaceae bacterium | reverse complement strand
AGATCAGGTGCGTGCCGCGGCGACGATCGAACGCGGGAGCGGGCACTTCGCGGACGATCCACACCTCGCCGTCGGCGAAGATGCGGCGCGTGCGGAGCGCGGACGACTCGGTCTCGCGCGCTTCGCTGCTCTCGTCCAGTGGCATGTGGTGTCCCCCGGTGCGCTCGGTCCAACGCGAGAATCTAAACGAGTCCGGCACGCTGGTTGCGCCTGTTATCTGGGTCACTAATCCGAAGGCGGATGCGGGACATGGAGACGGAGCCGATCCAGCCCGCGCTGGACAAGGCGCAGAAAGCGCTCGAGGTCGCGCTCGAGGAAGCGTGCGGCATCGATCTCAGCAAGGTCGATACGGGTGAGCTCATCCGGATCGAGGAAACACTGGTTTCCGCACACAAGGCGGCGAAGGACGCCGTCTCGCTGCGGCTGCGTCGCCGCAGTCAGCGCGGCGGAAGCGGTGGATCGCCGCACTCCGGCGCCGTCGTCGAGGAGCCGCCGGCGATCACGCATCGCGTCTTCGACGATATCCGCGGCAAACGGTGGCATGCCTTCGCCGTCCACAGCTCCGAAGCCACGATCGAGCGCGCCGGGCTTCCCGACGCGTTCAAGCACGGCTGGCTGGTGTTCGAATCGAAAGACGAAGTACGCCGCGTCGCTCCGATTCCCAGCAAGTGGGAAGACCTGACCATCGACGATCTGCGGCAGCTCTGCTACAGTGCGGCCGCGTCACCGCGGCGCATTGCGGTGCGCGGGGATCCCCGGGACAAGGACCCTCCGGCGAAGGCCTGAGCCCGCGCCCGCGCTCAGGTCATCGACTGCGGGAGATCGTCCCAGCGACGCCGAGGCACTCCACTCGGAGGAGGGCCTGACGCGCGGCGCGGCGCGGCGGTGCGAAGCATCGTGACGAGTGCGTCGTCCGGCTGATCCGCCCAGTCCTTGGGCCAGCGGCGCATGTCGATCACGCGAATGCCCGCCGTGAACCGCAGGACCGGTTGACCCCCGTCTTCAGGTCTGTTGACGACACAGACGGTCCAGAACCGGCCGCCGGGATAGCGAAACGTCCGGACGACCTCGAGGTCGGTCACGTCGAGCTCATCGTTCCCCACCCCTGCCTCGATCTCGGAATCTGTCGGCGGCTTCGTGGGGCCGCTCCGTCGTTGCTCGGCCACGCGGTGCGCCGGAACGACCTCAGCCGCTGCGAGCAGCTGCCGCAGGCGATTCCCGTCTGCCTCCGCCCAGTTCATCGGCCACGGACACAGGCGACGCTTTTCGCCGCCCCCGATGGTCTCGAACACGATCCAGCCCGTGACGTAACAGTCCGCCAGCCAATCTTCCGCTCGCGTCGGTGGATGAATCTCCTCGGGACGAATGTCCCACGCCCGCCACAGTCGACCTTGCTCGTCCCGGAATTCGCGCACCGCCATGTGCTCGACATCACGCAAACCCCATACGCCGCGAGTCCCGCGAATCAAGGTTCTGCTGTTCCTGGAGACTGAAAACCGAAGGAACTGGCTCACGGGTGCAACCGTACGTAGGATAGCGGCAACTAATCAGCGACCCCAGCCACTCACGCATGCGCACTCTCCGACTGGCGCTCCGCACTCTCGCGCGTACCCCCGTCGTCACCGCCGTCGCCGCCCTGTCGCTGGGACTCGGCATCGGTTCGAACGCGGCGATCTATTCGATTTTCCATCGCATGGTCCGCCAGGACCTCGATGTGCCGCAGCCGGACCGCCTGGTGAACCTCGGGGCCCCGGGACCGAAGAGCGGAAGCCAGTCGTGCGGGCAGGCGGGTGGCTGTGAGCAGGTCTTCAGCTATCCAATGTTCCGCGATCTTCAGAACGCGAACCTGAGGGTCTTTACCGGGATCGCGGGACACCGCGACCTTGGCGCGAACATCTCGTACGAGCGTCGCAGCTTCGCGCAGGACGGTCTCCTCGTTTCCGGCACGTACTTTCCGGTGCTCGGCGTCCAGCCGGCCCTCGGACGCCTCCTGGCTCCCGCGGACGACGAGCTCTCCGCCGCCCCCGCCGTCGTTCTGGCGCACTGGTTCTGGGAGTCGCGGCTCGGCGCCCATCCCTCGGTGAAAGGCAAACCCCTGATTGTTAATGGCAAAACGACGACGATCATCCGAGTGGCGCCCCAGAGATTAAATGGCACTACCAACGGCTCAC
>JBOHTL010000094.1:0-5976 GCA_050733735.1 Gemmatimonadaceae bacterium | reverse complement strand
GTACGGCACTACGCGCAGAACATCGAGTCGAAGGACGCGTACACCCTCGGCCACTGCGAGCGCGTTGCCGACCTCGCCTGCGCCATCGCCAATGACATGGGCTTTGACGAGACGACGATGTTCTGGTTCCGGGTCGGCGCGCTGCTGCATGACGTCGGCAAGATCGTCGTGCCGCCGGAGATCCTGAACAAAGCGGGTCCGCTCACACCGGAAGAACGAAAGATCATGGAAAGCCACCCGATGGCCGGGGTGGAGCTGATGCGGGACGTCGAGTTCCCCTGGGACGTGTTACCGATGATCAGAGGCCACCACGAGCGCTGGGACGGTCACGGCTATCCGGATCGTCTTGCCGGCGAAGCAATTCCTCTCAGCGCGCGGATGCTCTGCGTCGCCGACGTCTACGACGCGCTCACAACGGATCGTCCGTATCGAAAGGCGTTCGACATGGCGGATGCGCTCAAGCTGATGGAGGCGGATTCAGGGCGGGCCTTCGATCCGACCATCCTCGGCCGCTTCCTCCGCATCATGCGCGCGGAGGAGAAGCGGTCGAGTGGTCAAACGAGACTCAAGCTCGTGGTCTAGCGGTCGCTCTCCGACTCCTGCTCGCCGATCTTCCGCTGGGCTTTGCCCTTCAGGTCCTGGGCTTTGCCTTTCAACTGCTCGCTGTTGTCGCCCGTGAGCCCGCCAACGGCGTTGCGAATGCGGCCTTCGGCCTGCTTCGCGGTACCCTTGATCTGCTGCTCGGCGCCTTCGTCCTTGAGATTGTCCGTCATGACTCCGTCCGGTTGATGAACCGATGGATAGAGGGGCAACGGTCGTACCGAGGACAATTGACATTGTCGATATATCGGCGATATACTGGACGACGATTACGATATATCGGCGTTATGTCGAATAGGAGAGTTCATGTTCAGACACGGTTGGGGATTCGACGCGTTCGGGACTGACTTCTGGCCACCTCGCGGTCGCCATCGCGGCCGCCCAGGCAGGCTCTTCGAGCAGGGAGACCTCAAGTACGTCATCCTGCGCATGCTCGAGCAGAAGCCGCGTCACGGCTACGAGATCATCAAGGAGCTGGAAGACCGGTTTGGTGGCGCCTATACACCGTCGCCTGGAACGGTGTATCCCACGCTCACCATGCTCGAGGACCTCGGCTACGCGCAGGTCGCGGCGGACGGCGGGGGACGCAAGGTCTATTCGATCACCCCTGAAGGCCGAACGTATCTGGCCGCGCACGCCGAGACGGTCGACTCGATTTTCGACCGCATCGCGCGCTTCGTCGACGGATTCCTCGACACGCCGATGATGGAAGTGAACGCGGCGTTCCGCCGCCTCAGTCGTGCTGCGTACGGCCATGCGTCGCGGAACGTGAACGACCGCGCCAGGCTCGCGAAGGTGAAGGAGATTCTCGATCGCGCGGCGACGGAGCTGGAGCAGCTCGACAAGACTGACCGCTAGACGGCCGCCGGCGCGGTCATAGATTGCGTGCTCGGGTCGCGGGTGCATTCCGCGACCCGTTTTTTTCGTCTGTGAGGACGCTTGGCCGACCAGCCGCCGGATCAATCGAAGCCGCCCGAACCTCCGACCTCTCCGCCAGAACCACCGGCTCGCCAGGCAAGCCGGCCGAGCGTCGCAATGCCTCAGCTGCCACCGCAGCGGGCGCATGCGCTCGAGGAGGATCCGACCGGAAAGCGCCTCGCGATCCTCTCGCTCACGGCGCTGGGCATCGTATACGGCGACATCGGCACGAGCCCATTGTACGCGTTCAAGGACGCGTTCAGTGGGCATCATGCCTATGTCGCCACCCAGGAGAACGTATACGGCGTCCTCTCCCTGATTACGTGGGCGTTGATCCTGATCGTCACCATCAAGTACATGTGGCTGGTGGTGAAGGCTGACAATCGCGGCGAGGGCGGCATGATGTCTCTGCTCGCGCTCGTGCTTCAGCAGGAACGGCGCTCCGAAGATCGGCGCCGCCGCGCGATACTGATCCTGCTTGCCCTGTTCGGCACGGCGCTGCTCTTCGGCGACGGAATGATCACCCCGGCTGTATCCGTGCTCAGCGCTATCGAGGGGCTCCAGGTGGCGACTCCCGCGCTACAACCCTTCGTCATCATCATCACGCTCGCGATTCTCATCGGGCTTTTCTCCGTCCAACGCTTCGGGACTGCGCGCGTGGGCGTTTTGTTTGGCCCTGTGACGCTGCTGTGGTTCCTCACCATCGCTGTGCTCGGAGTCAGGGAGATCGCTCGCGAGCCACACATTCTCGGCGCCCTGAGCCCGCATCATGCCGTTGCATTCTTCGTCCACAACGGCATCGAGGGCTTCTTTGTTCTTGGCGCTGTAGTTCTCGCCGTAACCGGCGCCGAGGCACTGTATGCCGACATGGGACATTTCGGCAAGAAACCGATTCGCATCGCCTGGTTTATCGCGGCCTTCCCGTGCCTGTTGTTGAACTACTACGGCCAGGGTGCGCTCGTTCTTCGGGATGCGACTGCCGCGGCAAATCCGTTCTACCTGCTCGCGCCGGACTGGTTTCTGTATCCCCTCATTGGCATCGCGACCATAGCGACGATTGTCGCGTCCCAAGCGATGATCTCAGGTGGCTTTTCGCTGGCACAACAGTGTGTGCAGCTCGGGTATTCGCCGCGTCTCACGATCGTTCACACGTCGTACAAGCAGGCGGGTCAGATTTACATTCCGGAGATCAACAAGCTGATCGCCATCGGCTGCATTCTCCTCGTACTCACGTTCCGCACTTCGGCAAATCTCACGGCTGCGTACGGCATCGCGGTAACCGGCGCGTTCGCGATCACGACGACTTTGTATTCGATCGTCGCGCGGCAGCGATTTGGGTGGACGCTCGGCCTCGTCATCGGCTTCGCCACCCTGTTCCTGTTTCTCGATCTCTCGTTGTTCTCCGCGAATGCCCTCAAGATCACGAGCGGCGGATGGGTGACGATTCTGATTGCCGTCGCGCTGTTCACGGTCATGAGCACGTGGAAGACCGGCCGTTCCATGTTGAACCGAATCCTGCAGGCCGGTTCACTGCCGATGGAACTCTTCCTCGAGGACGTGGCGCGCAAGAAACCGCCGCGCGTGCCCGGGACCGCGGTGTTCATGACCTCGTCGGCGGAAGGCGTTCCCGTCGTTCTCCTGCATCACCTGAAGCACAACAAGGTGCTGCACGAGCAGGTCGTCCTGATGTCCATCAAGACGGAAGATTTCCCTGAAGTGCTCTCCGAGGAGCGCCTCACGCTCGAGAAGCTCTCGCACGGCTTCTACCGTGTCTACGCGCGATATGGCTTCATGGAGACGCCCGACGTGCCGGAGATTCTTTACCGTTTGCGCCAGGCGGGACTCAAGGCGCGGCAGAACGAGACGACCTTCTATCTCGGCAACGAGCGCCTCCTGGTGCTCGACAAGAAGCGCGGTCCGCGTGCCGGCGCGCGCGTGGCGCCCGAGGACATGACCGTCGACATGGCCAAGTGGCGCAAGAAGCTCTACGTCGTGATCCAGAGGAACGCGAGATCTGCAACGGAGTTCTTCGGGATACCACCGAATCGCGTGGTGGAACTCGGCGCTCAGGTGGAGTTCTAGGCTTACTCTCCGATCAACTCCCTGAGCGTCCCTACCAGCTGATCCGCCGTGAACGGCTTCGGGAGAAAGCGAGTTGCCGCCTCGTCCATCGTGGACAGCTCGAGTGTCCCCTGGGTATAGCCGGACATGAATACCACGCGGAGGTCGCGTTTCCGCTCGCGCAGTGTTTTCGCGAGCTCGGCGCCCCCCATGACGGGCATCACCACGTCGGTGAGCACGACGTCGATGCCGGAAGCCTCACGATCCCAGAGAAGCAGCGCGTCCTGTCCGTGCTTCGCTTCGATGACGCTGAAGCCGAACTTTCGCAGCATGCGCTTCGTCGCTTCGCGCACGGCTGCTTCGTCCTCCACCAGGAGCACCGTTCCGCGCGACGCTACCGCGGGCGACTCCGACGTATTCGTCGACGCCGCAGGATCGGTCGCTTCGAATACGCGCGGGAGCAGAATGGTGAACGTGGTCCCGGCGTCCGGGGTGCTGTCGACCGCGATGTAGCCGCCGGACTGTTTCACGATGCCGTATGCCGTGGAAAGGCCCAGGCCGGTGCCCTGGCCCGGCGGCTTCGTCGTGAAGAACGGCTCGAAGATCCGGGCCTTGGTCCGGTCATCCATCCCCGTTCCGGTATCGCGAACCTGCAGAACGACGTAGCTGCCTTCGCGCAGCCCGCGATGCGGTTTCGCTTCCGCCGCCGAGACTTCCCTGTTGAGCGTCTCGATGTACAGCTGTCCGCCGCGCGGCATCGCGTCCCGCGCATTCACCGCGAGGTTCATGATCACCTGCGAGAGCTGGCCCTGATCCGCGCGGATCTGGCCGAGTGACGGCTCGAGCGCGACGGACATCGTGATCGTCTCGCCGATGAGACGGTGGAGAATCTGCTCGCCGTCGCGCACGACATGGTTCAGGTCCAGCACCTTCGGCTGCAGCATCTGTTTGCGGCTGAACGCGAGCAGTTGCTGCGTGAGCGATCGGGCGCGACGTGACGCGCTCTTGATCTCGTCGATGTGCCCCGCGGCCGACGCGCTGTCCGGCAGCTCGAGTGCCGCCAGCTCCGCGTTGCTCATGATCGCCATGAGCAGGTTGTTGAAATCGTGCGCGATGCCGCCGGCGAGCTGGCCGATCGCCTCCATTTTCTGGACCTGTCGCAGCTGATCCTCGCTCTCGCGCAGCGCCAGCTCAGCGCGCGAACGAGCCGTGACGTCGCGCGCGACCCAGACCACGCGATCGTCGGGCAGCGGTGAGACGGTCGCCTCGAACCAGAATCGCTCGCCAGTGATCTCGAGGTCGTACGCGAGCTCCACCGCGGTGCGCGACTCCAGCGCGCGCTGGATCGCGGCGAGGAAGGAATCCGCGCGGTCCTTCGGAAAGACGTCGTGGAGCCGGCGGCCCAGCAGCTCCGCGGGAGTGCGGAACAGGCGGTCGGTCGCGCTGGGCGCGATGTCGACGTAGGTGCCGTTCCGGTCGAGCACGAGAATGACGTCCTGCATCGCGCCGATCAGCGCACGCGCGCGCGCCTCGGCGCGCCGCAGCGCTTCCTCCGCCATCTTCCGGTCGCTGATGTCGATGATCTGCGAGATGAAGTAGCCGGAGGCGCCGTCGGCGCCTTGCACGAACGTCGTCGTGAGCAGCGCCCAGAGCGAGAGTCCGGACTTGTGGATGTAGCGGCGCTCCCAGCGTGCCTCGTGCAGCTCCCCCGTCGTCATGCGCGCGGTGAGCTCGGTGGCGCGTCGCCGATCCTCGGGATGCAGCAGATCCTCGCCCTTCAGGCGGCGCAGCTCGTCAAGTGAATAACCGACGAACTCGCAGAAGGCGGCGTTCGCGTGCAGATATCTGCCGTCGAGCGCGGAGATGCAGATGCCGGCGGCTGATTGTTCGAACGCGATGCGAAAAACATCGCCCAGCTCCGGCAGTTCCTGGACGGTCTGGGGCTGGGTCACGGTGCTGGGGGTTGCAACGGCCTCCATGATGTCTGAGTATCGGCAGTCACAAGTCGTTCTTTACCTATCTTTGGAGTTCCTCCTCCTCCGCCTCCAGCCCAATGCGCCGTACCCTCTCCGTCCTTGTCCTCATCGTGTCCGCCGCCGGCGCTTCCGCTGGCGCACAGCCCGCCGTGCTGACGTCGGACAGCCTTCGCGACGACCGGTTTTTCTCCTTTTACGATCGCGGGCCATACCGGCCACAGGTGCCGCGCCCGGACTCCCTGCTGGGGTACGGAGTGGGCGAAACGCATACGCAATATGCGTGGCAGGAACGTGTTTTACTCGCGATCGCCAACGCGGCGTCCGACCGCGTGCGCGTTCAGGAGATCGGTACGACGTCGGAACGCCGCACGCAGCGGTTGCTCCTCATTTCGGCACCCGAGAACATCGCGCGGCTCGATGC
>JBOHTL010000093.1:0-4762 GCA_050733735.1 Gemmatimonadaceae bacterium | reverse complement strand
ACACACGCACCGTTCACCGCTCTGAAGCCGGCGCACGATCGACAGCCGCGTCTCATCCGAGAGCGCGTGGAAGAGCTCCACGGCTCGGGAGACGTCCGTCGATCTCGGCGCGGTTGCGGTAGCCATGGTGTTGATTATATCAACGAAAGTTGATCTGTCAAGTCGCAGTTGGTTTCCACATGCAGTGGAATGATATGAATTTGTTGGAAGAAGAGCTCACCCGGTCCGTACTCGGCGCTTTCTACGACTCCTACAACAAGCTCGGTTACGGCTTCTTGGAGAATGTGTGTGTGGGCGCTTTAGTGATTGAGTTGGAAAAGCGTGGGCATCGGGTCGAACGTGAAGTGCCGATTGCTGTCTACTACGAAGGCATCATCATCGGATCGTTCCGCGCCGATCTCGTAGTCGACAACAAACTCATCATAGAGGTCAAAGCAGAACCTGCACTCAGCGGTCTTCACGAGCGCCAGCTTCGCAACTACCTCGCTGGCAGCGTCTATGAAGTCGGGCTTCTACTGGGCTATGGCCCCAAACCGGAGCACCGCAGGGTTATTCACACGTGGGACCGCAAAAATATTCCACCTCTATCCGTGTCGTTACCGTGACATCCGTCTCATCCGTGCGAGACAGCCGCTCGCTGGAAGCAATCGGGGGGGGGCCCTCAACGCGGACGGCCGAACACCTGGATCCAGTACGGCTCTCCACGCGCTGACCTGGCCATGGCGGCGCCGATCTCGGTGAGCTCGGGATCGAGAATGTTCTCGCGATGGCCGGTGGAGCTCATCCACCTGACCACGGCCGCCTGCGCGGAGCCCTGATTCCAGGCGACATTCTCCGCGGCCTGCAGGTACACGTAGCCGACAGCCGCGAGCCGGTCCTGCATCGTCGGGTAGCGTGCGCCGGAGATCGTGTGAGCCAGTTGCTGGGCAGCGGCCATCTGTTCGGCGTGGATCCGCGCCGCTTCCATGAGGCGCGAATTCGCGCGCAACGCGGGCAAGCCGTTCCTCACCCGCGCGTCATTCGTGTACCGCACGACCTCTTCGGCGACTGACGCGCCGCCCGGCGACGTGCCGCCTCCAGTCGGGCCACCCGGCTCGGGCAGCTGGATTGGAATCGTCGAACAGGCGGCGAACAATACGAAAAAGAAAACCGAGACTGACGGGCGCATCAGTCTCGGTCTCTTGCAGGGCGTATACCGCGTACAGACCTACGGGCGGTCCTTGAACAGCTCGTACAGCTCCGTGTGTTTCGTACTGAGCGGGATCGGCCGGCCGTCGATGAACAGGTACTTCGTGTTCGTCTTGGCCTCGAGGATGTCTCCGTCCGTCACGACGAGGTTCGCCACCTTGCCGACTTCGATGGAGCCGAAGCGATCCGCCACGCCCAGGATCTGCGCGGGGTACAGCGTCACCGACTTGAGCGCCTCGTCCTTCGGCAGACCGAACGCCGCGGCCATGCCGGCGTTGTAGGGCAGGTTGCGCGTCTCCGCGCCACCGCCCTCCGAGATCGCGAACCTCACGCCAGCCTGATGCAGCTTCGCCGGCGACGAGTAGTTCACGTCGTATGGATCGTCCTCGCGACGCGGCAGCTGGAGCACGGTGTTCACGATGACGGCGACGTCGTTCTCCTTCAGGAACGACGCGATCTGCCATGCGTCACCGCCGCCGAGGATGATCGGCTTGAGCTTCATCTCCTTGGCGAAGTTCACCGCGGCTCGGATGTCGTTCGCGCGATCTGCCGTGAAGATCACCGGCATCTGCCCGCGCGCGGCCGGTACGAGCGCCGCGAGCACGACGTCGCGCTTCACCCGCGGCAGCGAGCGGTCCCGCTCCGCGGCGTCCATCGCCTTGCCGTAGGCGTCGGCGTCGCGCAGGATCGCGCGCAGGGAGTCCAGCTGCCGCTCTCGCAGCCGCTGGGCGTCCTGCGAGCTGCCCTGCTGTTGACCAAAGCCGCCGAAGCCCCGTCCCGCGAATCCCGACCGCGGCAGATTGATCACCATGGCGGCGTTGCGAACGACCTCCATTTCCGGAGGCGTCCATCCGGCCAGATTCACGATGGCCGCGGTGCCCGAGATGATCCCGCCGCTCGGCATCGTGGTGACGTGGGTGATCCCGACGACGCGCGTGACGCCGACATGGGCGCTGTGCGGATTGAGGCCATAATAGGCGTAGGCGTTGGGATTGAAGCTGCCGGTTTCCGACACGTCCACCGTGGACGCCGCGCCCTGCGGAATCTCGGAGAGCCCGATGTTCGTGCCGGCGTCCATCATGCCGGGATACACCGAGTGTCCGCTGGCGTCGATGGACGTGGCGTTGGCCGGTACGCTGACGTTCGCGCCGACCGCGGCAATCTTCCCGTCCGCTCCGACCAGCACGGTGCCACGCTCGATCACCGGCCCGCTCACGGTCACGATGCGGGCATTACGGATCGCATATACACCGTGCGGGCCCGGCATCGGATTGTGAGAGCCGAGCTGCGCGGCGGCGGGAGGCGCGAGCGTGGCGAGCGCGATGAGCGCAATGATCGTCGTCGCAGTCTTCATGTGTGTCTCTCCCGTCATGGTACGATCGCCCGTCTCGTCTGCTCGCCACGTCGATTCTCGTCCGCCTGGAGGAGCGCGGCGCGCCGCTGTTCCTTTTGCTGGCGCTGCGCCAGGTCGCGCTGCCGATCGAAGAAGATCTCGCCGTCGATGAAGGTCGTCTCGACGTTCGCGTAGACGCTGAGTGGATGGTCGTTCCAGATCGCGACGTCGGCATCCTTCCCGACCTCGATCGAACCTACGCGATTGGCGACGCCGAGCTGCAGCGCGCCGTTGTACGTGATCGTCTTCAGCGCTTCTTCCTCCGTCATCCCGCCGTACCGCATCAGCTTCGCGGCGTCGATGTTCAGCCGGCGCACCCGCTCATCCGAATCGGAGTTGATGGTCTGCAGGACGCCATGCCGCATCATGATGGCATTGTTGTACGGGATGGCGTCGTACGCCTCGATCTTGTACGACCAGCTGTCGGCGAAGGACGACGCGCCGGCGCCATGCTCGGCGATCTCGGTCGCGATCTTGTATCCCTCCAGCACGTGCTGCAGGGTGCCGATCTTGAATCCGAACTCCTTGGCGAGATTCAGCAGCATCAGGTGCTCGTCCGCGCGGTACCCGTGCGCATGCACCAGCCGTTTTCCCTCGAGCACCTCGACCAGCGGCTCGAGCTCCAGATTGCGACGCGGCGGAACGGCTGCGCGGTCGCCGCGATTCACGCGTGCGCGGTAGTCGTCCCACTCGCGCTTGTAGTCCTGCGCGCGAACGAAGGCGTCGCGCAGCACTTCCTCCTGGCCCATGCGCGTGGTCGGATATCGATCCGGACCGTTGCCACCGCGGCGGTTCTTGCGCGTGACATTCTCGCCGAGCGCGAACTTGATCCCCGGCGGCGCGCCGGGAAACAGCATCTCGTCCGCGTCGCGTCCCCACTTGAGCTTCACCGTGGCGTTCTGTCCACCGATCGTGTTCGCGGAGCCGTGCAGGATGTTGATCGTGGTCACGCCACCGGCGAGGGCGCGGTAGACGTTGATCGCCGTCGGGTTGAGCACGTCCTGGATCCGCACCATCGAGGTGACCGACAGCGTGCCCTCGTTGATGCCGTCCGCCATCATGTGCGAGTGCGGATCGATGATGCCGGGCATCACGTACTTGCCTGTCGCGTCGATGACCCGCGCGCCCGACGGCGCCGACAGGTTCTGTCCGATCTGCGCGATCTTGCCGTTCTGCAGCAGCAGATCGGTGTTCTGAAGCGTGCCCTTGGTCACCGTGAGCACCGTCGCATTCCGGATCAGCGTCGGTCCCGTCGACGATACCGCCTGCTGGGCTGTCATCGGCGTCGAAACGCCCAGCAGCAGCGCGGCGACTGTCTTGAGTCTCATTCTCAGAGATCCTCTTGGTGAAAGAGAAAAGCGCTCACACGATCCTTGATCCGTGTGGTCGCTGTTGATCCATCCTATCGACGTGGTGGCCGCTGACCGCCAGGACGACCGGCCGGCCGATTCGCCCCTTCGGGACGCGTGCCGATGAAGGTGCCCGGCGCGTGGCCGATGATCTGAATCGTTCCGCGCATCACGTTGCCGGTGAGCGTCCCGGTGAAAGTCGCTTCCTCGGAGGTCTCCTGCAGTGTGACCGGCACGGTGAACCGCAGTGAATCGCGACTCAACGATCCGTTGCTGATCTCGGCCGAGCCGAGCGCGCCCTGAATCGAACCGCGCACCACCTCGCCTTCCTGCCGCAGGTTCAGCGTGATCGTGCGATCACCTTCCGGGAACGTCGCCGTGATGGTCCACTGTCCCGATCCGGCGCTCGCGGCGTTCGACCCCGTCGGCGGCCGAACCGTCATCATGCGACCGTCGACGAACACCTGCGTCACCCGGCTGGCGGCGTCGAAGACGTCGCCACGCACCACAGTGAGGTTCGCGATCTTGCCTGGCTCGAGCGAGCCCACGCGATCCGCCACCCCGAACAGCTCAGCGGGCGTCAGCGTGAGCGCGCGGATCGCCTGGTCGCGCGTCAGTCCGGCCTCCACGGCTTTGCGCACGTTGGTCAGGAAATCCGACATGGCCACGCCGCTGGAGGTGAATGCGACGCGCACCCCGGCCGCGGCCAGCTTGCCGGGATTCCGCGGGATATCCACCCGCGACTGCAACACGCGGATCGGCTCCGGGTCGGCGTCCGCCGAGACGTTTGCCGGCGGTCGCGGAAAGTTCAGTGTGGCGATCACCGGCACGC
>JBOHTL010000092.1:0-2688 GCA_050733735.1 Gemmatimonadaceae bacterium | reverse complement strand
GAGCAACGACAGTACCATCGGCGGCGAGTTCCTGGCCTCTGAGCGCGACTCGGTGTGGCTGCTGCGACAGGACGGCACCGTACGCGCCGAGAATGTCGCGCGCGTGAAGAAGGCGCAGATCTGGT
The DNA here is from genome assembly GCA_050733735.1 of Gemmatimonadaceae bacterium. Taxonomy (GTDB): domain Bacteria; phylum Gemmatimonadota; class Gemmatimonadetes; order Gemmatimonadales; family Gemmatimonadaceae; genus DASPMP01. The sequence continues at coordinate 2,563 of JBOHTL010000092.1, read as the reverse complement.
GGTACCACAGCCAGACCGGGAAGACCGGCCTGATCACCTTCCTCGGCTCGGCAAGCACGATCTCCAACGGCTTCTTCCTGATGTTCACGATGCCGATCTGGATCATCACGGGAACGATCATGGCCGCGCAGGACTCGAGAGTACCCCGCGTCGATCCCGCGCGAGCAGGCTGGGAAACAGCACGGAAGTATGCGCGCTACCCGACGGGGCTTCCCCCGAATCTGCCCGCGGTGCTGCCCGCGAAAATCCGTTAGGCGCCGGCGGCGCTGCGTTCGTGCAGCGCGGCACCCACGCGCGCGACGATCGCGGGCACGGCCTCGACGTCGGACAGCGTGGTGCGAAAGTTCACGATGCAGGCGCGCAGGAGATACCGTCCTCCAACGATCGCGTTCGACACGAACATCTCGCCGCCGAGCTGCAACGCCTCGACGATCTGTTCGTTCAGCGCGTCGAGGTACTCCTGCGCGCTCGCCGTCCTGCGATCGATGCCCGGCGGCACATATCGGAAGGTCGCGATCGAGAGGTGACAGGTGAACGGCTCGAGATCCGGGTGCCGCGACACCGCCTCATACATGGCCCGCGCCAGCGCGATGTCGTCCCGGATCATGCGCTCGTAACCGGAACGGCCCACCTGACGAAGCCCGAGCCACACCTTGAGCGCGCGGAAGCCGCGCGAGTTCTGGCGACCGTACTCGTGAAAGGTGGTTGGGGGCTCGACCGATCCGCCGTCGGCGAAGGCGTAGTAGCGCGGGTGAAACGCGAACGCGTCGTGCAGATGCTGCGCGTTGCGAACCAGCGTGCATCCCGCCTCAATGGGCGCGTACAGCCACTTGTGCGGATCGACCGCGATGGAGTCGGCCAGACTGATCGCCTTGAGGTCGGCCGATGCTTCGGGGAGAACCGCGGCTGGCGCGCCGTAGGCGCCGTCGACGTGGAACCAGAGGTCGTGCTCGCGGCACACCGCGGCGATGTCGACGAGCGGATCGACGGCGCCGGTGCTCACCGTGCCGGCGGTGCCGATGACCATGAACGGCATCCGTCCGTTCTTCCGATCGTCAATGATGGCATGCTCCAGCTCCGACACCTTCATGCGCTGGTCGCCATCGGTCTCGATCCAGCGGATCGATGAAAGCCCGAGCCCGAAGAGAGCGGCGGCCTTCTGGAGCCAGGTGTGCGTCTCTCCCGACGCGTACACGACGAGATCCGCCGGCCCGCCGCGCAGTCCGTCCTGACGCACATCCCATTTTGCGCGCGCGCGCCGAGCCGCGATGAACGCAACCATGTTCGCCATGTTGCCGCCGCTCACCATGATCCCGCCGCAGTTGGTCGGATAGCCGAGCAGCTCGGCGACCCAGCGAACGGTCTGCCGCTCGATCTCCGTCGCGACCGGCGAGAGGACGTAGGCACCACCGTTGGGATTCACCGACGCGGCAAGAAGATCGCCGAGCATGCCGATGGGCGCCGGGGAGCTGGTGATGAATCCCCAGAAGCGCGGATGCCCGTTGAAGAGCGAGTGGTCGATGAGCGTTCGCGCGGCGTGGTCGAGAATCTCCGACGCCGGCGCTCCGTGTTCGGGGAGCGGGCCGTCGCCGATCAGCTTGCGCACTTCCGCCGGCGCCAGCCCCGCCGTCACGGGACGGTCCGGGAGAGTGGACATCAGATCAGCAATGCGATCGACGAGGTCGTGTCCGACTCGGCGAAACTCCGCCGGGTCCATATTGATTGCTGCCTCGCGCGTCGACTGCTCGGCGGCGGTCGTTGAACTGGTCATTCTTGGAATGAAGGGAGACGGCTAATGGTTCACAAGATTCGCATCGCGGCTGTAGTGCTCGCGGCAGTCGCTGCCGGCTGTTTCGTCTTCAGGCGGACGCCTCCAGGATTCCCGCCGGAAACCCCCGTGGTCGCGCCGGATTCCTTCGACGTGGAGATGGTGACCACGAAGGGATCGCTGATCGTGCGCGTGCACCGGGGGTGGTCGCCGAATGGCGCCGACCGGTTTTACAACCTCGTGCGCGTCCGGTTCTTCGAGGACGTCGCCTTCCACCGCACGATTCGGAACTTCGTCGCCCAGTTCGGCATTCCCGGTGATACGGCGGTCACCAAAGCATGGGAAGGCCGCTCGATACCGGACGACACCGTGCGCGCGCGGAACGAGCGCGGCACGCTGGCGTTCGCGCGCGGGGGCCGGAATACACGGAACACGCAGCTCTTCTTCAATCTCGTGAGCAACTCGCCGCGGCTCGATACGCTGAACGGGTTCGGCTTCCCGCCGATCGGTCGCATCATCGAAGGCGTCGCGGTGCTGGATGCTCTCAACTGGGAATACTCCGGAACACGGGGCGGACAGACGTTCCCGGGACCAAGCCAGGACTCAGTACGGCGACAGGGAAACGAGTACCTGCGCCGACGGTTTCCGCGGCTGGACTCCATCATCACCGCCCGCGTTCTCAAAACCTGGGATTAGGGGCGAGGGCCCGGATGAGGGAATCCCCGGCATCGGGTGTTCTCGGGAAGCCGATGTCCGACATCGCGATGCCACGACCCCTGCCGCCCTCAACTACGC
>JBOHTL010000091.1:0-5897 GCA_050733735.1 Gemmatimonadaceae bacterium | reverse complement strand
CCGGTGGCGAGAGATCGAATGCCTGCGACTCATCGGCGACATCAACGCCAAGTGCGAGGACCGCGACAACGCGATCCGCTGCTACCAGCTCGCGCTGAGCCTTGCGGAGCAGATCGGGTCGGAGCCGGAGATGCAGCTCACGCGGGAACGACTCGCGACCCTATCCGCGGGCCCGCCACCGTCGTAATTTTCGTAGTTCGCGGGCGTAATTCAGTTGGTAGAATGCCAGCTTCCCAAGCTGGACGTCGCCGGTTCGAGTCCGGTCGCCCGCTCTGCTGTGGCGTCGAAATCTGGATCTCTTGGTCCGGACTGGCGTTCCGGAGACCGAATGAGGAGTCGCACGAGCCCGTCAGCACGGGATCGGCATCACGGCGCTGCACAGCCACCTGATCGGTGAGACTCCGCGTCTCTACTTCATGCACCTCTAAGGCGAACGACGATGCCGTGAAGCTCGCGCGTGGGCTCCGCGCCGCGCTGGACGAAACGAACTCGCGGCGTCCGAGCCGATGACGCCTCCGATTCATGCCTTGGGATCGTTGTAGCGACGGCGTGGAGTCTTGGCGCCGAGGTGGCCGGTAGGCGGGCGGGGGGCGGCGTCGCGTAGAAGCTCCACCAGCTTCTCATCATCATAGTCCGGCCAGTCCTTGGGCCAATCGCGCAAGTCGATGTCCCTCGACCCGGTGGTGAAACGGAGCACGGGGCGGCCGCTGCGGTCCGTCTCCCGCAGCGCAACTGCCCAGAGACGTCCGCCAGGATATCGAAAAATGCGCTGAACCTCGAGGTCGGTGATGTCCGGCGTTTCCTCCCGAGCTGACTTGCGCGTTCGATGCGGCTCGTCCGCCGCGCGCTCGGCGAAATCCGATGCACGATCCATGTCGCGCGCCGCAGCTTCGCCCGTCGTCTTCTGAGCGTCCAGCTTGCGCGGGGGAACGATTTCGGCCTTCTGCAGCAGCACCTCGAGCTCGGCAACGGGTAGCTCGGTCCACCTCGCCGGAACGGGATACAGCCGGCGTTTGTCGTCTTCCTCCGTGGTCTCGAAGACCAGCCAGCCGGTGATATACATCGATGCGAGGTAATCTTCCTCCTTCGTACGCGCATTGATCGATTCAGGCACCACTTCCCACACGCGCCAGTTCCGGCCTCGGCTGTCGGCAAACTCACGTACCGCCACGCTCGCTCCTCTGTACCCGTTGACGTGACGTGGGTCACGCAACCGCCGTACTAGCGCGGAAGGCCAGACCAGAAAGGCTGCTGCCTCGAGCATCGCCCCGCTGCACTGCACTGCGCTTACGCTTGAGCTCGACCTCTGGCTTCAATGCACGAATATACGAACGCGATGCCACGCGTTCGTGCAATAGCCTCTCACGTTCCAGCTCTCCTCGAGGCTCGCTGGCTGCACCGCACCCGTGTCGTCCTCGGCGCGCACCATCAGGACGTGTCGACCCGCTGGTAGCCGAACCGATCCCTGCCAGAAAGTCCACGTCCACTCGCCGTGCTCGCGCAACGTGGCCGCCAGCCAATGCTCGCCGTCCGACGAAATCTCGACGCGCACGATCGGCCGACCGAAGGAGCCCATCGCCCATCCGAAGACATCGATCTCTCCGGCCTCGAGCCGCTGATCGTTCGTCGGAGTCACGATGACGGAGTTGAGGGGGACGCCGTCGAGCATCCGGCCCGAGGACACGTCTCTCGGATCATCCGGATTGATCTCGCGCTGAACGCGATACGCCTTGCGCTGGAAGTAATTCTGTGAAGGCGCGTCGAGCAGCGTGATCGTCCCCAGCCACTTGACGCTGCGGGCTCCGATCCACCCTGGCACCACCGCACGCATCGGGAAACCGTGCGCCGGCGGAAGTGGCGCGCCATTCAGAGTGTCGGCAAGGAGGACGTCCTCCTCCAGCGCTTTCGCCAGCTCGATCGAGCCACCAAAGCCGAACACCGAGCCACGGCGCTCGACCGCGTCGAGCCCGGTGAATTCGACGTACCGAGCGCGCTCGTCGATGCCGAGCTCGCGCAGCAAGTCGGAGAGCGAGTATCCCTCCCAACATCCGGTGCCGGCGGCTTCCGGTCCCCACGGCAGCTCACCTGGCAGCCGTCGCACTTCGAGCAATTCCGAACGACGCAGCCCCGCGCAGACGAGTGTCGCAGTCACCTCACGCCGCGGCAGGCGCTTCAGATCCGCGATGCCGAACGCCGACGATCGTATGACCAGCCCTTGCACGCGGAGTCGCCATCTGCCCGGGTCGATCGCCGGGATCGCCGCATGGCTGCGCGTGAAGAACCGTTCGACCTCCGTAATGAACTCGCCGGGTGTGAATGGCCAGACGCCGCTGTTGAGCCCCTCGGCATCGTGAATCAGTCGCTCGCTCAGTGACATCGCGGTCGTGCGCAGCCGTGGCAAAGAGGGCGGCAACCTAATACCGTCCGTGGTCGCCGGACAGCCGTGGCGGCCGATCCTGCCGCTCCTGCCGCTCCCTTGTCCTGAACGCCTTCCTGCATTCGATGCGCTGTCGCCGATGCTGAAGCTCGACCTGCTCCAGACCCTGTCGCTCGCGGCGGTCGTGTACTTCGTGGGGATCGCGCTCCGGCAGCGCGTCGCCTGGCTGGCGCGGCTGAACATTCCCGCGGCCGTCATCGGCGGGCTGCTCTTCACCCTGTTCACGACCATCGCGCGACCGTTCGAGCTCGGCGTGCAGCTCGACACCAGCACGCAGACCGTGCTGATGGTCGCGTTCTTCACGTCGATCGGCATGGGCGCCAGCGTTGCGCTGCTCAAGCGCGGCGGAGTGCCGCTGGTGGTCTTCCTGGTCTTCGCCTCCGTCTTCTGTTTCGTTCAGAACTTCGTCGGCATCGCCATCGCGCTCGGCTTCGGCGAGCATCCTCTGCTTGGCGTGATGGCGGGGTCGGTGACCCTGGTCGGTGGACCCGCGACAGGCCAGGCGTTCGCCGGCGAGTTCGAGAGGGCGGGACTCGCAGGCGCGGGAGTACTGGCGCTCGCGGCGGCCACCGCGGGGATCGTGTGCGGCGGGCTCGCCGGCGGACCCGTTGGCACGTTCCTCATCCGGCGACTGAAGCGGCGTGAGACGTTGCCCGCCAAGGCCGCACCGGCGGAGCTGCAGCGCGAGCTGAACCCGCCGCCCACGACGCTGCTCGTCGACGTGGACCGGGAAGACAACACGATCCTCCTCAGCCTCGTCTTCCTGGCGGTCGCGATGGGGGTCGGCAGCCTGTTGAGTGCCTGGTTCGTGTCGCTCGGCATCACACTGCCAGCGTATATCGGCGCGATGATCGTGGCGTCGGTGATGCGCAACATCGACGACGTGACGGGGCGGCTGAAGCTGGACGTTCGCGCGATGGAGTTCGCGGGGAATGTGGCGCTCAACATCTTCCTCGTCGTCGCGCTCATGGATCTGAAGCTCTGGCAGATCGCCGATCTCGCCCTGCCGCTGATCGTGATCCTCGCGGCCCAGGTGCTCATCGTCGTGCTGTTCGCCCTGACGGTCTCGTTCTACCTCATGGGGCGGGACTACGACTCCGCGGTGATGGCGGGCGGATTCATCGGCTTCGTCCTCGGTACGACGGCAAACGCCGTGGCCAACATGCAGGCGCTCGTGCTGCGCTTCGGTCCGGCGCCCAGAGCCTTCCTCATCGTGCCGCTCGTGGGCGCCTTCTTCATCGATTTCACGAACGCGATCATCATCACGTTCTTTCTGAACTGGCTCCGCTGAAATACGTCGAACGCATGTGCGCTCTCCCTACATCAGCCACACTGTCGCCAGCGTCAGGAAGATTCCCATGCTGGCGACGTCGGTCGCCGTCGTCAGGAAAATGCTCGACGCCGTCGCCGGGTCGAAGCCGAGTCGCTTGAGCGCGAGTGGAATGAGCGCGCCGGCAATGCCGCTCACGACGCAGCTGGCCGTCATGGCCACGAAGACGATGAATGCCAGCAGCATCGCGTTCGGATTGTCCTGCTGCACCGCGACGAACCACATGCCGACGCCCGCCACGAGCCCGACCAGCATCCCGTTCAGAGAGCCGAGGAGGGCCTCCTTGGCGACGAGCGGACGCTCCAATCCCTGCTTGAGCTCACCCAGGGTCATGCCGCGCAGCGTCACCGCCAGCGCCTGACAGCCGGTGTTGCCCGACTGCCCGGCCAGCACGGGAAGAAACAGTGCGAGAATCACGAGTTGGTCGAGCGTCTCCTGGAAAACGCCGACGACCGCTGCCGCGACAAACGCCGTCAGAAGGTTCAGCTGCAGCCAGGGATGCCGGAACTTGAGACTGGTGGGCCAGGGCGTGACCAGCCGCTCCTCCTTCTGCACACCGACCATCGTACCGGCCTGCGCGCTGATCTCGTATGCCTGTTCCTCGAACATCGCCTGGCCGCGCACGAGACCGATCAGTGCTCCGGAGTCGTCGCATACCGGGTAGATGGGGTAATGGCGATTGAGGACGAGCTTCATCGCTTCCATCAGTTCCATCATCGGCTTCAGATGAAACGGATTCCGGAGCATGATGTCCGACATCTTCGCGGCCGGCGTCGACATCAGCAGGTCGCGGAAGGTGACGATGCCCATCAGCTTGTTGCTCTCGTCGCAGACGAACACGTAGGTGACGAAGATCTTCTTCACGAGCTCGCGGACCTCTTCCGTCACGTCGTGCACGGTCTGATCGGGCCGGAACATTGCGGTCGGCGGCTCCATCAAGCGCCCGATCGTCTCGTGAGGAAAGGTCTGATTCAACGTCCACTGCTGGATCAGCGCGGGGGGCGTGCTCGAGAACAGCTGCGCTTTGCGTACGTCGTCGAGCTGCTCGAGAATCGCGGCCACCACCGCCGGGTTGATTCGCTGCAGCACGTCCAGCGCGAGCTTGTCGCTCAATCCATCGATGATGACCGCGGCTTCCGTCGTACCCATGCGCTGTACGTCGGCCGCGAGCTCGTCGGGATTGATCGGTGTGAGTTGGAAGGGGTTCTCTGGGCGTTTCGTCGTCGTTGCGTCCACAGAAGCACTCCGCTTGAAGCGCCTGCGCTGGGCAGGTCGGGGAGGGGGTTTCGGGGGCCAGCCCAAAGGGGTAGGGGAGCTGTTCGAGGAGGCAGCCGGGACCGCTATTAACCCCTCGACAGCCGTACTAAGATGCGACATTGCGCGCAGTTAGGCCAGTTAAACGACTGGGAAAAACGTGGGAGACACTTTGCCTTTTACCATTCCCCTCCTTCCCTCGTCTTTCCTCTTTGCCGATAACCTCCGATTAGGTTACATTTGTGACATCCAACGGAGGCGGCATGACGACTGACGTGCTGGACCGGGAAGATTTTCTGGATTCACATCGCGCACTCGCGGTTTGCGCGCGCGAGTTCGATCGCTTGGCGGAAGACATTTCCAAACGTGTCATAGATCTCGAAGACGAGGCGAAGGGACTGAAGGCAGAGGTTCGTCGTTCACCGGGTCGCTGCATCGTGCAGCTCGGCCCTGTAGCTCTGACGGTGTCGTGGCTCAGAACGCGCGCCGAGACGGTATCGCAGGGACGCCTGCTGATCGTCGAATGGAATGGAACGGTGGGCGCCAATGGCGCGCAGGAATATGTGAACGGCGTTCCCACGATCGCCGTGACGCAGACCGCGAAAGTCGTTCGTGAGTCGGTGTTCCTTCCCGACGCGATGGACGAGAAGAGCTGGACCTGGCGTCGTGAGGGCAAAAACGGGCGGAAGGCCTATCGGTCGACCGACCTCGCCAAGTCCGTCGTGACGTCCGTGAATGGCACCCTGCGTGAGAGCGTCAGCCGTCGTCCCCGGGTGCGCAGCGCCAGCTGAGCAGTAGCTGATTCCATCCTGTTGATTTCGGCGTTTTTCGGCGTAAGTTGATGCAGCGAAACGCGCTCCGTGACTGGAGCGCGCC
>JBOHTL010000090.1:0-7621 GCA_050733735.1 Gemmatimonadaceae bacterium | reverse complement strand
CCTCCCATACTGGTGTACTGAATGCCTCGAATGATCGCGTTTCTGCCCATCCTTGTGCCTGTACTGCTGTCCGCCCAGGAAACGCTGCCAACCCCGCGCGCCGAACTGCTGAACCACTTCGAGATGTCGATGCGCAAGGTGATCGCGTTGGCCGAGGCGATGCCGGCGGACCGATACACCTGGAGCCCAGACCAGGAAGCAATGCCGGTCGGGCAGGTCTACGCGCACATCGCGCGTTACAACTACTACTACCCCTCGACCGCGCTCCGTGCGTCGCTGCCGTCGGGAATCAAGCTGGACACCCTCGAGACGCTGCGCGACAAAGCCGCGATCGTTGGTCTGCTGCGTTCGTCCGCTGACTACGCGCGCAGCGCCATGAGCGCGTTGACGGACAAGCAGCTCGAGGAAGCGACCAGACTTTACGGTCGCACCGTTCCCGGATGGGCCGTCATGCTGCAGCTCGTGGCACACATGAACGAGCATCTCGGGCAGTCGATCGCGTACGCCAGGTCGAACAACGTGGTGCCGCCCTGGTCACGGTAGCTCTCTCCTCGGTCCTGAACGGCACGTCGCCAGAGACTCAGAGCGCCAGCTCGGCATGACGCGTCGAGCGCGTGCGACTCAGTCGGCGCGGAGCAGTCTGGCGGGCTCGATGCGCAGCGCGCGCGCGATCGGTGATGCGGTCGCAGCGAGCGCAGTAGCGCCGATGAGCGCCGCGATCGTGGCGTACGTGAGTGGATCGGTCGGTGAGACGCCGTACAACTGGGTTGCGAGGAGACGGCTCAGTGCCACGCTGAGTCCCATCCCCGCGAGCAAGCCGATACCCACGACTGGCACGGCCTCCATGACCACGAGGAAGATGACGTCGCGAGGTCGGGAACCGACCGCCACTCGCACGGCGATCTCGCGGCGGCGTTGCGCGACCAGATACGCCAGCGACGAATACAGCCCCATTGCCGCGAGCGCGAGTGCCAGAACGGAGAACGCCACCAGAACGCCAGCCAGGGCGCGACGCCTGTTCCCGTCACGTTCAACGACCTGCGTGAGCGGCTCGACGTCCGCGAGCGCCAGCACATCGTCGACGGCCGCAACGGTGCGCGTTGCCGAGGCAACGATCGGCTCGACCGCCTCACGCGCGCGCATCATGACGCTCACGTATGCCCGCGGTACCTGTGCGTACGGGAGGTAGACTTCGGACAGCTGCTCCGCAGCGGAAACCTCGCGGGTGTCGCCGACGACACCAATCAGCAATCGCCAAGTCGTGTCACGACCCACGCGCATGCGGCGACCAATGGCCGTGCCGTCGGGCCAGAGCTGGCGCGCAAGCCGTTCCCCGATCATGGCCACCGGCATGGAGCGGTCGCCGTCGGACGGCGCAAACGAGCGGCCGCGCAGGACTGGAATACGCATGACATCGAAGTAGCCGAACGACACGATATATTGCGCCGCCACGGTCGGAGCGCCGCCGGGATCGCGCGATCCGTCGGCGACGATCGCGAGCGGCGCCATCGGGCCGCGGAATGGATGCGGCGCCGCAACCGCCGCCGCTTCCACCCGGCCGTCGCGTGTCAGCGCCGAGAGCACCTGCTCCACACCGGTTATTCGCGTTGCGCCGTCGGGATAGCGGCCGAGCGGAAAGAGCAGCGTCGACTTGACGACGCGTTCGTGCGCGAAGCCAAGCGGCTCCGCCGCGAGCGCCATGATGGTGCGCACCATGAGTCCGGCACCGATGAGCAGCATCATGGCGAACGCCACCTGTGCCGCGATCAGCCCGCGCCGCATGGTCCGTGTCCCCGTCGTTCGCGCAACGCCGCGCTCCGCGGCGGCAAGGGCGGCTCGGCCGGTCAATCGCGATGAAGCGAGAGCGGGGATCACGCCGAATACGAGGCCCACAGCGAGTCCGCAGAGGATCGCGAGCCCCAGAAGACCCGCGTCGAGCGCGAGACGATGTGCACCGCCCGGCACGGAAGCGCGGAGCTGTTCCGAGATCATGGATCCCGCGGCGCGGAGAAGCGCGTCTGCCATGGCGACACCGAGGACAGCGGCGATGCCGGCGACCAGCAGGTGTTCCGTCAGCAGCTGGACCATGATGCGACCCCGCGACGCACCGAGCGCCATGCGAAGCTGCAGTTCGGGACGGCGAGCAACGCCGCGCGCGGCGTGCGCGCCCGCCACGCTGGCGCACCCCACGAGCATGAGAAAGCCCGCGGCGCCAACCAGTGCAAGCAGCAGCGGGCGAACCTCGAAGGTGTATTCGTCCTGAACACTCACCAGCGTCATGTGCCACGCCGAATCGGCGAGCGCTCCCACCTGCGGCAGAATGACTCCGTTCATGCGGCGCTGTGCTTCCGCGAGTGACACTCCGACAGGCAGCCGCGCGAGCGAGGGCATGCGAGGTCCGCGGAGCGGACGCAGGATGTCGGTGAACCGGCTCATGTGCCATGCGTCGGCGGGCATGACGCCCACGATGGTCACGATCTCGACGTCCCGGGGCCGGTCGGTCGAGTGTGCGCGAATCGCCCGGCCGACGATGGATGGATCGCGGTTGAATCGCCGGGACCATAGCGCGTCGCTGATGATCGCCACGGGCGCGCCGGATTCGTGCTCCTGCCGAGTGAACCCGCGACCCGCAGCGGTACGCAGTCCGAGCGCCGAGAAGTATCCCGGCGACACCCACGCGCCGTCGACGTATTCCGGCCGATTGTCATCCGGCAGTGTGAATCCATCCAGGTCCCACGCAACGGTCGCCTGGAAGACGTCGTTCAGCATGCTCCAGTCGACGGCGGCGAGCGACGGTGCATTGGGCCGCGGTTCTCGGGACGGTCCCGCGATGATCTGCGCGAGGCGATCGGGCTCGGGGTAAGGCAGCGGACGCACGAGATACGCATGGGCGATCCCATACGCCGCGGTGACGATTCCAATCGACGCGGCGAGCACGGCGACGGCCGAAAAGGCGAAGCCCGGCTCGCGCCGCAGGTGACGCCACGCGATGCTCACGTCCTGGCGCAGGTTGTCGAGAAACAGGCCGCGCGCCGCGGTGCGTGTCCGCCGGCGGTCCTCCTCGGAGCAGTACGCACGCGCGTCGTCGACATCGCCGAAGCGCCGCAGCGCTTCAGCGCGGGCCGAATCGACATCGTATCCGGCGCGGATCAGCTCCTCGACCCGGCGCCGGAGGTGGTATTCGAACTCGTCGTCGATTGCGCGCGCGTCGGCCCGGAAGAGAGGCAGACGCATGAGGCGTCGAAAGGAGCGGCGCACGGTCAGCCCGGCTCCAGCACTTTGTGGACGGCCGCGGAGTACTTCTGCCAGGCGCTCGTCTCCTGGCGCAAGGCACGCCGTCCGGCGGCGGTCAGGCGATAGAACCTGGCGCGGCGGTTCTCAGCCGTGATCCCCCACTCTCCCTCGAGGAGATCCTGCCGCTCCAGGCGATGCAGGCTCTTGTACAGGGCCGCGTCGACGATCTCGATGTGGCCGTCCGTGCGTGCATGGATCCAGTCCGAGATCGCGTAGCCGTGCATGGGCTCACCCGCGAGGGCGCGGAGGACGAGCATGTCGAGCGATCCGTAGAGGAGGGCGGCTGGGTCACGAGTCATGAGCGTGGCATAACCGGGTTGCACAACCAGGTATGGTCAACCTGTGGCCCGTGTCGCGACCTGTCAAGAGCGCCTTCCCGAACGCATGTTTCAGTGATCGGTACCTAACGAGGAACTGTGTTTGCCTTGCAGCTGACGGACTTCCAGGAAGTGCGGTCGCGCATCGCGCCGCACATCAAGCACACGCCGCTGCTCACCTCGCGACAGCTGAGCGACGCCACCGGCTTCGACGTCCGGCTCAAGGCCGAGCTGTTCCAACGCGTCGGCTCGTACAAGATCCGTGGGCCGCTGAACAAGTTCGCGCTCATGTCCGAGGAGCAGAAGCGGCGCGGCGTCGTGTGCTCGTCGGCGGGGAATCACGCGCAGGGAGTCGCACTCGCGGCGAAGATCCACGGCATTCGCGCGGTGGTCTGCATGGCAACCAACGCGACCCCGTCGAAAGTGGAGGCGACGCGGAACTACGGCGCGGAAGTCGTGCTGCACGGCACCATCTGGGACGAGGCGAACGAGAAAGCGAAGGAGCTGGTACGCACCGAAGGCCTCACGTATGTGCATCCCTTCGACGACGAGCAGCTCATTGCCGGCCAGGGAACGCTGGGCCTCGAGATCGTTCAGGACTGGCCGGACGTCGAAGCGGTGATCGTGCCCATCGGCGGCGGCGGGTTGATCTCGGGTGTCTCGATGGCGGTTAAAGGCTTCAATCCGGGCATCAAGGTCATCGGCGTCGAATCGTCGGATGGACCCGCGATGCAGGAAAGCGTTCGCGCGGGCGCTCTGAAAACGATCGACTGCAAGACCGTGATCGACGGGCTCCGGGTGCGCCGTGTCGGCGAGATCAACTTCTCCGTCGTGCAGCGGTACGTCGACGACATCGTCGCGCTGCCGGACCGGGACATCTTCGAGGCGATGCTCTGGGTGATGGAACGCTGCAAGCTCGTCGTCGAAGGCGCGGCTGCCGCGCCGGTTGCCGCCCTCCTGCACGGACTCGTGAAGCTTCCCGCGGGAACGAAAGTCGCCGCCGTGCTTTCCGGAGGAAACGTCAACCTTCAGCAGCTCAGGAACCTGACCTGGAACTGACAGTCCCTGTGCCGACTGCCGGAGATAGTCACTCTCGCATGACCAGGTACTGCTCGGTCCGAATCAACGGGATAACAGCTCGAATGACTGACGGGATTGAACCAATGGGGGTTCACCTGCAGTTCATGCATTCTCCTATTCCTGCTGTCATTCCGAAAATTCGGAAAAAGCAGTACCTGGGCTGCCAAGAGTCTCCGATTACCCCACACGCTGCGATTACGCTCGGGTCGCCCGGGCAGCATACAACACTCCCTGATACATCGAAGGGCGACTCGCAGTCACGGTGAACGGCGACAACCCAGCCGCGGCGGCGAGCGCTGGGAGCTCGGCGATCGGGATCGGATAAGGCACCCAGCGGCTGGATTCGCGCCGGTCGTATTCGACGAGCACGATGCGGCCGTCGGGACGGAGCGATCCCACGAGACGCGCGAGGACGCTGGCGCGGTCGCGCACGAAGTGGAGTGCGTTCGCGAGCAGGATGCCGCCGAGCGCATCGCCAACGAGCGCCGCCAGATCGAGCGCGCGCGTCAGGTCGGCGGTCAGCACGGTCACATGGGGCGCGTGCGCCGATGCCCACGCCGACAGTGCCGCGACCGCATCCGGATCGCGATCGATCGCATAGATCCGGCTCTCGGCGGGAAGCAGCGCGGCGAGCGCGCGCGTGAAGGTCCCGCTCCCGGCACCCAGGTCCGCCCATACACCGTCGCGTCCGCTGACGGCATCGGCGATGAGATCGACCGCGTCTTCGTGCTTCATTCAAACGCCTTCACGTTCTCCCGATCCTCCTCGCGCATGAGCACCGTTGGTTCGTCCCGCCGGACAGCCCATTCATCACTTCGGCTGACACCCGTGAAGGTTTCGACGTCGTAGTCCCAACCAAAAGCGCGAACGTCATGTCCAACAAGCCGTACCCTAGCGAGGAAAGAACGTGGTCATCTCCCCCGCTGTCGCTCTTCTCGCGGCTGCCCTCGTCGCGCAGCAGCAACCGGCGTCGTCTTCCAACCAGCCCGCGCCGCCGCTCACCGCGACCGCGGTGCTCGCGGAACAGCCGCCTCAGATCGACGGACGAGACAACGATGATGTCTGGCGACGCGCGCCGCGATACTCGCAGTTCAGACAATTCGAGCCACGCGTGGACGCCGACCCGAGTTTCAAGACCGAGTTCGCCGTCGCCTACGACGAACGGAATCTGTATGTCTTCGTGCGAATGTTCGATCCCCATCCGGACAGCATCATGCACGCGCTGACGCGGCGTGATGTGCGCGGGGCCTCCGACCAGATCAAGCTGCTCATCGATTCGTACAACGACAAACGCAGCGGCTACGAGTTCGCCGTGAATCCCGACGGCGTGAAGCGCGACTACTCGATGGCGAACGACGGGGAAGAGGATGACTCCTGGAACGGCGTGTGGGACGTGGCCGCGACGGTCGACTCGCTGGGGTGGACCGCGGAGTTCCACATCCCACTGTCGCAGCTGCGCTACGCGTCCGGCGTGACGACGATGGGGTTCGGCATCTGGCGCGACATCGAGCGATATCGCGAGCGCACCAGCTGGCCCCTCTGGAGCCCGCAGCGCACCGGCATCTCCTCGCAGCTGGGTCTCATCACGGGGCTCGCGGGGATCACCGCGGAACGCCGCATCGAGTCGACGCCCTACGTCGTGACCAAAAACGTGCAGCGGATCGCGGGGACGACGCCGAGCATCCGCTACGACCGCGTACAGGAGATGACCGCGGGCGGTGATCTCAAGATCGGGATCACACCGAACGTGACGCTGGACGCGACGATCAATCCCGACTTCGGGCAGGTGGAAGCCGATCCCTCGGTCGTGAACCTCACCGCGTTCGAGACGTTTTTCGCCGAGCGGCGCCCGTTCTTCGTGGAGGGCACGGGACTGTATCGCTTCGAGCTGAACTGCTACATCGTCGTGGACTGCAGCACGAATGAAGGCCTCTTCTATTCACGCCGGATCGGCCGCTCCCCGGCGCTCCGCGGTCTGTACGGCGACGCAGGCACACCGTCGTCGACCACGATCGCCGCGGCCGCCAAACTCACAGGCCGTACGCGCCAGGGTCTGTCGTTTGGCGTGCTGAACGCCGTCACCCCCGAGGTCGAGGGGGTGAACGAGCGGACGGCCGAGCCCTTCACGAACTACGGCGTGCTCCGCGCACAGCAGGATCTGCGCGGTGGCGACGCCGGGGTGAGCTTCATCGCGACGGCGGTGAATCGCCGTCTCGATCCGTGGACGGAAGGGTTCATGCATCGCGACGCCTACGCGACGGGCGCGACGTTCCGCAACCGGTTCTCGAACCGGCGGTTCGAGCTGGCGGGGCAGATCGCGGCCTCCTACGTCACCGGCACTCCCGAAGCGATGGTTCGCACTCAGCAGAGTCCCGTGCACTATTTCCAGCAGCCCGGCGACGATCATGAAATCGATCCGACGAAGACATCGCTCTCCGGCTACTCTGGACAACTCAAGTTCGGCAAGTACGGCGGCGGTATTACGCGCTTCGAGACGAGCGTCGTGCGCCAGTCGGCGGGCTTCGAAGTAAACGATCTCGGTTTTCTGCGCCGCGCCGACGTCACGGATTGGAGCACATGGGCGGCGCTCTCATTCCGCAACGCGCGGGGCATCTACCGGTGGGCGCAGGTGAACGGGAATCACTGGGAGACCTGGAACACCTCCGGCACGCGGCTCGAGAACGCCGTGAACTTCAACGGCCACATGGGTCTCAACAACAACTGGGATGTCCACCTCGGCGGCACGATGGCCGCGCTCACAGAGAGCTCTTGCGACCGGTGCACGCGTGGCGGGCCGCCAGTCCGCAAGTCGCGCGGATTCTATCCGTGGGGAGGCATCAACACGGACAGCAGGAAGGTGATCTCGGGCGGATTCTGGGTGAATCTGTCGTATGGCGACGAGGGAAACTCTTCTGGATCCCACCTCAGCC
>JBOHTL010000089.1:0-2279 GCA_050733735.1 Gemmatimonadaceae bacterium | reverse complement strand
CAGTAATCCAGCACGCCCTCGATGGAGTACACGATCTGGTAATTGAGTGGCGGCTCCGGATTCTGCGGCAGACCACCGACGTAGATGCGCACCGCATCGACCGTGTCGAGCTGACGGATGCCGTGCTCCGAGAGGATGTTCACCATCCCCGGCGCGAGTCCGCAGTCCGGAATCACCGAGGCTTCTTCTGCGATCGCGCGATCGTGCAGCGTCTTCTGCTTGAAGACGATCTCGGTGTTCCCGCCCAGGTCGCAAAAGTGGACGCCGGCATCCACCGCGCAAACAGCCATCTCGTAGTTGAAGTAGTACGGCAGGGCGCTCATCACCGCGTCGCATTCACGCATCAGCGCCGAGACCGCTTCCTCGTCACGGACGTCGAGCGGCGTGGGGATCAGGCGCTTGCCGGAATAGGGCGCCAGGAAGTGCGGCAGATGCTCCAACCGGATATCCGCGAGCCGGACTTCCTTCACGTCAGGATCTTGCAACAGGTCGTAGGCGCACGCCGAGCCCTGCAGCCCGGCGCCAAGGACCAGCATCTTCATCGAGAGACGTTCTCCGAAAAATCAGTTCAGCTATGAGCCGAAACCTAATGACCGACTGGCGCTCTCATCTCATCGACGACGACGCAGGCATCGCGCGGGTGCTCGACTACACCAGACGCATCGCGGTGCTCGGAATCAAGACGGAGTCGTCACAGCCCGCCAACTACGTCCCCGCGTACGCGCAGCGCGCAGGACTCGAGATCGTGCCCGTGCCGGTGTACTACCCGGACGCGACCGAGATACTGGGCGAGCGCGTGTACCGGAAAGTCGCGGACGTGCCGGGCGACGTGGATCTCGTGAACGTCTTTCGTCGGCCGAAGGACATTCCGCCGCACCTCGACGACATCATCGCCAAGAAGCCGAAAGGCGTGTGGTTTCAGCTCGGGATCCGAAACGACGAGGCAGCGGAGCGTCTGGCGAAGGAAGGGATCGATGTGGTGCAGGATCGGTGCTTGATGGTCGAGCTGCAGCACCACCGATAACGGCGTTCTCGTTCCCTTGTCGACGCGAGGCCGAGAACTCGTTACGGCTGAAGCACGACGTCGCCGAGCTTCCAGTCCCACATCCACCGTCGCGTCGCCAACAGCATCGCGGGCATGCTCGCCGTCCCCGACTGCCAGCGATTGCCGATGAGAAGACGAATCCCGTTCTCATCGAACAGCGCCGGAATCCGTGAGCCCTGCGGGGGCGGCGAGCGACGTTCCACGCGCCGCAGCGTCATGAGCCCCTTCGCCGGATCGAAGCCGGGATAGTACGGCGCCAGGACGTCGAACCCGACCCGCGCTGCTGCGTCCGCATTTCCGATCGCCGCAGGAACGTTGGTGAACGTCACGGTGCCGATACGCATCGTGTCGACGACACCAAGTGTCAGTGATCCCTCCGTGCCGAACGTGCGGATGTCCCGGCGAAATGCGGACGGCAGCACGATGCCCGACACGGTCGGATCGATGACCGCCGCGACCTCCGAGCGGCCGAGGCGCAGCATCACGGTGCCCAGACCGCGGCCGTCGCCGATGGGACGGTACGACATCAGGACCACGGTGTCGCGCAGGCGCGCATCCGACGGCCGGTTGACCAGCCATGTCGCGCGTCGGCGCTCGGCACCGCTCAGGACATTCGGCTTCAGGTCGTACAACGCGCGAAAGTCGCGCAGCCGGAGGTACAAGGGCGCGAGCACCCGCGCGAGTGCTGCCGAGTCGCCTCCGAAAAACTGCGCCTCTTCGATCAGCACGGCGCCAGCGCGCACTCCTCCGCGCGCGGCGATGAACCGGCCGAGCGCGGCGCGCGCGATCGGATCGCGCGGTGCCTTTCGCACGGCGGCATAGTAGGCCGATTCCGCGGACGCGAGGCGACCTTCGGCAAGGAGTGAATCCGCCTTCCAGAGCCCCCACTGCGCGTCCGCCGACGGCAGCGGCGTCAGCAGCGCGATCGACGCGACGGCCAGCCAGTGCGTGTGACGGTTCCTTCGACGTCGCGAATGCTTCAACTGCAACCCTGCGTCAGCGTCCGAAGAGTTTCCCGAGCAGCCCGCCTTCCGCGGCGGAGCCTCCCGCCGCGCCGGATAGCGCGTCGGCGAACTCGATGACCGTCTGATATCGGTCGTCCGGATTTCGCGACAGCGCCTTGGTGAGCACCTTTTCTACCGCTTCCGGGATGTCGAGTTCCGGGCGCATCCGGCGGATCGGCATCGGATCGCTGCGCAGCCGCGCGATCATCATCTCCTGCTGCGTCCGACCC
>JBOHTL010000088.1:0-3218 GCA_050733735.1 Gemmatimonadaceae bacterium | reverse complement strand
GTCCTACCTCCACGACTCCGGTCAGGTGCACGGCGCCATTTCGCCGGAGACGGTGTGGGCAATGCCGATGGGACGCATCTGGCTGCTCGGCTGGCAGTGGTCCGTGCCGTTGACCGACGTGCCGGAGGGCATGTCTCCCGACCCCACGTGGACACTGCGGCCACCGGAATGGAAATCCGGATGGCGACCGACCGCCGCGAGCGATCAGTGGCAGCTCGCCGCACTCTGCTTCACGGCCCTCACGGGGGAAGTGCCGCCGGCGACGGATGCCCCGCCGGTCAGCCTGCTCCGTCCCGATTGCCCGAAGATGCTCGCCGCGGTAATCGACCGTGGTCTCGTCACCGGACCAGAAGAGCGTTTTCCGAGCGTGGCCGCGATGTTGCGCGCCGCGGATCGCGTCATGGGCGGACGCGGAAACGTTCTCACGAGCGGCGAGATCTGGATCTCGGGGACGCACGACACGGAAGAGATGCGACTCCGGTGGGCCGCCGGCGACGATTACGACGTCATCGCCAAGCTCGGAACGGGGTCATTTGGATCGGTGTGGCGCGTTCGGGATCTTTCCCTCGGTCGCGAGGTCGCGCTCAAGCTGCTCCACCCTCATGTCGCGCGCGACGAGCGCATCGTGGCGCGCTTCCGGCGCGAGGCGCAACTCACCGCGCAGCTGGCTCACCCGGCCATCGTTCCGATCTACGACTTCGACAACCGCGGAAACGTATCGTGGTACACGATGGAGCTCGCGGAAAACGGTTCCGTTGCAGACCTCGTGAAGCGCTCGGGCGCGCGGCCGCTGCGGGAGATTGCGTCGCAGGTGGATACCGTGCTCGACGCGCTCGTGGCCGCGCACACGATCGGAGTGATTCACCGCGATCTGAAGCCTGAAAACGTGCTCATCGACCGTTATCGTCGCTGGCGCATCGCCGACTTCGGCATTGCCAACGTCGGCGAAGAGGCGGCGGGCGCGTCGGGGACGCCAGCGTTCGCGGCGCCGGAGCAGCTGCTCGGCGAACCGCAGGATGCGTCCGCCGACACCTTTTCGCTGGGCGGCGTCGTGTACTTCACGCTGGCGGGGACGCCGCCGTTCGGCGAAAGTGATCCGAAGGTGATTCTCGCTCGCATGCTGGCCGGGCAGCTCGAGGTGTCCGCGTTCGAGGGGCCGATCGCGGACTGGTTGCGGCGCGCGATGGCAGCCAACGCCGCGGACCGATTCGCGGACGCGGCCGAGGCGCAGCGCGCCTGGCGCGAGGCGGTGCGCATGGCGCTGGAGTACGGCCACGGCGTTCCGTGGTGGCGCCGCTTCTTCTCCGGGGAATACGACGCGATCGAAGCGCGATAGCTTTTGCGCATGGCCATCGCCACCATCAATCCGGCGACCGGCGAGCGACTGAAGACGTTCGACCCGCTCGGCGCGGCGGAGATCGACGACCGGATCGCCCGCGCGAGCGCAGCGTTCGAGCACTGGAGGACGACACCGGTCGGGGACCGCGCACGGATCGTGGCGCGCGCTGGAGACCTGCTCGAGGAGCGGCGCGACGAGTACGCGCGGCTCATGACCCTCGAGATGGGAAAGCTGCTCACGGCGTCGCGCGAAGAAGCGAGCAAGTGCGCGCTGGCGTGCCGCTACTACGCCGAGCATGGGCCGAAGTTCGTTGCGGATCAGCGCATCCTTTCGGGCCGCGAACGCGGATATGTCGCCTACCACCCGATCGGCGTCGTCCTGGCCGTGATGCCATGGAACTTCCCCTTCTGGCAGGTGATGCGATTCGCGGCGCCGGCGATCGTGGCTGGCAATGTGGGCCTCCTCAAGCACGCGTCGAACGTTCCCCAATGCGCGCTTGCGCTCGAGCAGCTGTTCACGGACGCTGGTGCTCCGGCCGGTGTGTTCCAGTCGCTCCTGATCGGATCCGAGGCCGTTGGCCGTGTGATCGCCGACCAACGGGTCACGGCGGTCACGCTGACGGGAAGCGAAGGAGCGGGCAGTCAGGTAGCGCGTCAGGCCGGTGAGCATCTCAAGAAGACCGTGCTCGAGTTGGGAGGCAGCGATCCATTCATCGTGATGCCGAGCGCCAACCTGAAGGCTGCCGTCGAGACGGCGGTCCGCGCGCGCACGATCAACAACGGTCAGTCCTGCATCGCGGCGAAACGATTCATCGTGCACGAGAAGGTGGCGGATGAATTCGAGGGTCAGTTCGTGACGGCGATGCACGCCCTCAGGGTCGGCGAGCCGATGGACCCGGCGACGCAGGTGGGACCGCTCGCCATGAAGCAGCTCGTCGAGGATCTCGAGAAGCAGGTGAACGAGAGCGTTCGGCTTGGCGCGCAGGTGCTCACCGGGGGCAAGGCGATCGGCGGCCGCCCCGGGTTCTACTTCGAGCCGACGGTCCTCTCGCGCGTCCCGGCGAACTCGCCGGCATACCGCGACGAGCTGTTCGGTCCCGTCGCGGCAGTCTTTCGCGCACGCGATGCCATGGACGCGATCCGGATCGCCAACGACACGCGATTCGGACTCGGCTCGTCGGTGTGGACGACGGACGAGACAGAAGCGGAGCTCTTCGCGCGCGAGCTCCGGGCCGGAAGCGTCTTCGTGAACGGCATGGTGGCCTCGGACCCGCGCTTTCCCTTCGGCGGCGTTAAGGCTTCGGGGTACGGCCGCGAGCTCGCCGATGTCGGACTCCGCGAATTCATGAATATCAAGACCGTTCGCATGTTCGCGATGGATGGTGGATCGGGGGGCCAGCAGACGACGACGCAGGCGGAATGACCGAGAGCGCGCTGCTCACCGCGGCAGAGCGAGGCGTGCTCGATGCGGTGTGCCAGACCTTCTGTCCCTCGCTGGAGTCCGAGCCCGGCGACGACGCCACGCTCTTCGCGCTCGGCGCGACAGACGTGCGGCTCTCCGCTGCCGTGCAGGAGTCGCTGGCGACGCTCAGCGAGCGGCAGCGGAAGGAGCTGCGGCGCTTTCTTCGCTTGCTCGACTCTCGCGCATTCATGATGCTGGCGGCGCGCATGCCTGCGGGCTTCGCGTCGCTGAACGCGGCGCAGCGGGAAGCGGCGCTGCTCGCGCTGGCCGGCAGCCACGTTCCACAGTTTCGCTCCGGATATCAGGCGCTGAAGCGGCTGGCGACCTTTCTTTTCTATGCGATCGTCGACGAGAGCGGTCGCAATCCGACGTGGCCCGCGCTGTCGTACCGCGTTCCGTCCCCCGCGCCCGCGAGCTC
>JBOHTL010000087.1:0-2655 GCA_050733735.1 Gemmatimonadaceae bacterium | reverse complement strand
GATCAGGATGTCCGCCAGCCAGCGGCGGAGGCGCGCGGCATCGTAGATCCAGGGGACTTGTTCCAGCTCGGTGATGGACTTCCGGATCAGCTGTTCCGCGTTCGCGAAGTCATCGCTGAGCCGCGCGATCAGCCCGTCCGCGGCGCCGACCCAGACGAGGCCGAGCCGGTTGTTCAGGCGCGTGGACTCCTCCAGAAGACGGTCGCGCAGCTCCTTGGCGCGCGCGCTGTCGCGATTCCACAGCGCTGCTTCGGCGGTGACCGGGATGAGGCGGTACGCGGACCACACCGTGTACCCGGCGCGATCCGCGATGGCCAGGCCTTGCTCGCCGAATTCCACGGCCTTCTGGAAATCGCCGGATGCGAGGTAGAACCCGGCGAACCCTGCATACACGGTGACCTGCGAATGCAGCTCGATGGGACGCCCGCGCGCCGCGCGCGCGACGCCAACCTCCCATGCCTCGTCGAGATACTGTTTGGCGCGGTCCCATTCACCGCGCGCCGTGTAGAACTGCGCGGCGCCGACGAGGAGTCGCGGGAGCAGCGTCCGCTGGTTCGCCGCGCGCGCGGTCGCGATGATCTGCTCGGTGAGCGCCAGGCCCTCATCCCAGTCTCCTGCCGCGAAGGCAACGTGCATCGACACTTCGCCGGAATACGAACGCAGCAGCGGCGACTGCAACTCGTCTCCCAGAGCCTCGCAGTGCCGGATGTGACGCATCGCGCCCTCGCCGTTGCCGGTGAGACCGATCAGTGTCGCGAGGCCGTAGTGGGCCGACCACATGAGATTGCGATCCCCGATCTCCTCGGCGAGTGCCAGCGCTCGCTCGCCATGGGCGCGGGCGGTCTCGGGCGGGCCCACGAACACATGCAGGAAGAGGAGGGCGCGGTGCGCCCGTCCCAGCAGCGCGCGATCACCGAGTCGTTCTGCGGTCTTCAGCGCCGCACTGAGATCCCGTTCCGCATCCACTGGTTTGCCGAGCGACTGCCAGATCGTGCCGCGATTCAGCTGGATTTGCGCGCGCTCGGCGTCGACTCCCGCCTGGGTCGCGGCGGCCAGCGCGGCATCGAAATGGGCGATGGCCTCCTCGAAGCGGCCGCTCCAGAAGCAGGCAAGCCCCATGCGCCGGTCGATGCGGGCGCAGCGGCCGATGTTCCCGCGCGACTCGGCCTCGGCGCGCGCGCGTTGCCAGAGCGCGAGCGCCGCGTCGTACTCACCGAGCCGCTGCCGCGCCTGCGCCAGGTCGTCGATCAGACTTTCCGCATCCAGCTCGATCGGATGCCGCTCCAGCGCCGCGCTCAGATAGTCGGCGGCAGCGCGGTCGGCGTGGCGCGCAAGGGCATCGCGACCGGCGGCGGCGAGATACAGCGCGGTCTTGCCCGCATCCGCGTCGGGATCGGCCTTGGCGAAGTGAAATGCCAGGACGTCCGCGTGCGCCAGGGAGTTTGGCCCGAACGACGCCTCGAGCGCGCGAGCGACCTTCGCGTGCAACAGTCGAGTGCGCGCAACGCCGAGCGAGTCGTACAGGACATCCTGAATGATCGCATGCGCGAACTCGTAGTCGGCTTCGTCGGTGCGCGCCGCCTCCACGAGGATTCCCGAGCGACACAGCTCATCGATCGCCGCGAGCACCGTCTCTTCCGGCAATTCGCAGACGTCGCGGAGCAGCTTGAAGCGCAATCGGGCGCCGATGACGGCGGCCAGTCCGGCGATCGTCCTCGCGTCGGCGCTCAGGTGATCGAGGCGCTTGCTGATCGCCGAATGCACGGAACGCGGAACGCCGAGCTCTTCGACCTCCCAGCCGAGCCACGACCCGCCGCGTTCGTACAGCCGGCCGCTCTCCACGAGCGACTTGAGCGTTTCCTCCACGAAGAACGGGTGTCCGCGCGTCCACGAATACAGCCGGCGTCCGAGCTGCCGCGCCGCCGAGTGATCGACCGCGAACGCCTCGCACACCAGCTGCTCGACGTCGGCCTGGGTGAGCGGGTCGAGGCGAATCAGCCGCGCGCCGCCCAGGGCAAGGAGCGACTGCTCCGTATCGCGCAGCGTCGGATTGCGATCCAGCTCCGCTTCGTTGTAGGTGCCCAGCAGCGCGATGCGAGACTGATTCGTCCCGATCTGTCGCGCGATGAAATGCAACAGCTCCAGCGATGCCGTGTCCGCCACGTGGAGATTCTCGAGCACGATGAGAAGCGGCTGCTTCTCCGCGAGTCGCGTGAAGAACTGCGCGCAGTTCCAGAGCAGCCGCGCTTTTCCGTCGCGCGAGTCGTCCTGCGGCGCCGCGGACGTCTCCCGGGCGAACGGCGGACAGATCGTGCCGAGCCAGTCGCCGCCGCGCGTCATGACGGTGCGGACCGCGGGGTCCATACCGCGCAGCAGGTGCACGAAGGCGTCGGACCAGACGGCGTACGGCACTCCGCTTTCGACGGAGTACACCCGACCGATCGTGACGCTCCAGCCGTCGCGCTCTGCTCGTTCCGCGAGCGCCTTGGCGAGTCGTGTCTTGCCGATCCCGGCCTGGCCGGCGACGAGCTGCACGCTCCCCTGGCCGGAGGTGACGTCGGCAAGCCAATCGCCGAGGAGGGAGAGCTCGGCCGTGCGGCCGACGAGCGGCAGCGCTTTCTGACGCGTCTGCAGTCGGAGCGGGGCCTGGGTGCC
>JBOHTL010000086.1:0-3835 GCA_050733735.1 Gemmatimonadaceae bacterium | reverse complement strand
GCCACGAGCTCCACAGGCACGACAATCGGCGTGATTCCCGCGGGCTCCACCACCGTCGCGTGGATGTCGAACAATCCGGCGTTCTGTGTCGTGCCGAGTGCCGACAAGAGGACGCGTCCTTCCTGGTCCGACGTCGCCGTCGTCTGAAGCAGCACCTCGGGCGATCCACGCGGCGTCAGTGCCAGGCGGACCTGAACGTTCGGCACGGGATTCTCGAATGCGTCGAGCACGCGCACCGCATGCGCGGCGGCGATCGCCTGGCCCGCCTGAGCACTGATCGGTGAACCGCCTTCGAGCGCGAGCGCCGCCGGCAAGCCAACGCCGCCGATCGCGGTCGCCGTCGCGAGGACCTGGTCTCCCACGAGCAGCTGCACGGCGTTCTCGCCCGGCTGTGTGCCGAGTGTCAGCGTCACGCTCACTCGTCCGACGCCATCCGTCGTTCCAGTGGCCAGGGACAACTGGCCGCCGCCGCTCGATACGCTGAACGACACCTCCACACCCGGTACCGGGAGCTCGTCCGCCGCGCGAACCTCGAACACGAACGGCGACAACGCCTGCCCCACCGCGCCGGACTGCCCCGCACCAGACACCAGCACGGCGGTCGCCGGAACGGGCGACACGGTCACGCGCGCCGAGTCCTTCACGTCGGTCGGAAGCGTCGCGATGACCCACGTACTGCCGCGGGCACCAGCGGCCGGCGTGAACAGTCCTGCTGCATTCACACTGCCGATAGCCGGGTCGCGAACGCTCCAGTCCACGAGCAGGTCGGGCACCGGCTGCTCGCTGGCGTCGAATGCGACTGCGGTGAATAGAACGGTCTCGTTCGCCAGGATCGCGATCTCGCCGGGAAGCACGTTGACGTCCACCGCCGTCGCGCCGGGCCCGACGTACTCCACTTCGATCGGCGGCACTGACGGCGACGTCCCGGTGGTTCTCGCGATCACCACCTGGGTGCCGGAGAAGAGAACGAGATCGCCCACTCGCAGGTCGATCACCGCATTGAACCGCTCCTCCGCGCCGTTCACGCGCACGTCCAGCTCGATCGTCACCGATTCCGCCCCCGCGGGGATGACGACCACCGTGTCCACCGCCGACGTCCCGTCGGCGCGGTTCAGCCGCAGGCGGATGTTGTCCAGCGCCACCGCGAGCTTTGCCAGCCGCTGATACGCGCCCTCGGCTTCGCGTGTGAACGCCGGCGCGATTCCGACTCTGGTGAGCCCACCCTTCGGGGCCGAGAGATCGGTGCAGGTCAGTCCGCCGGCAAGCGACAGTAGAACGCCGGCCGCCGCCAGCGTGACACGACTTCGATGCATCGAGACGGGATCGCGGGGCGAGTGTCCGGAAGGGCTTGCAGAAAACGATGGCCCCCGCCGCCGGCGGGAGACCTTAAAGCTCCCGTCCGGCACGGCAATGCGCAACTACTTATGTCACATCGGGTTCAGAACGCGATCAGCTCTGTAACGGCTCGTTTCACGTCGTCGACCTGCGGCAGGATCGAGTCTTCCAGACGGGGGGCATAGCCCACGTACGTATCGGCCGACGCGACCCGCTTCACGGGGGCGTCCAGCCAGGGGAAGCAGTCGTCGGCGATTCGCGCCGCGATCTCGGCGCCATATCCCCACGACATCGAGTCCTCGTACAGCACGATGACGCGGCTGGTCTTCTTCACCGACGCGTACACGGTGTTCTGATCCCACGGCGACAGCGTCCGGAGGTCGATCAACTCAACGCTCGGACCGCCGGCCTCCGCGATCTGATTTGCCGCGACAAAGGCCCGCTGCACCGTTGCGCCATATGTCACCACCGTCACGTCGGTCCCTTCACGGACGACACGCGCCTTCCCGAACGGAATCATGAAATTCGGGCCGGGATACGCCGCCTTGTTGTACGTCTGGCGGTAGAGGTGCTTGTGCTCGAGAAAGATCACCGGGTCGTCGCACCGGATCGCGGTACGAAGGAGCCCGTTGGCCTCGAGCGCGGTGGCCGGACACACGACGCGCAGCCCAGGGCAGTGCGTGAAGAGCGACGCGCCCGTCTGCGAGTGGTAGATGGCTCCGCGGATGTAGCCGCCGTAGGTCGTCCGCACGACAACCGGAGACGAAAAAGCGCCGTTCGATCTCCACCGCATCGTGGACAGCTCGTCCCTGAGCTGCATGTACGCCGGCCAGATGTAGTCGAAGAACTGAATTTCGACGACGGGCTTGAAGCCGCGAAGCGCCAGCCCGATCGCCCTGCCGACGATGTTCGCCTCGGCGAGCGGTGAGTTATAGACGCGATCGTCGCCGAACTCCTTCTGCAGTCCCCACGTGACTTTGAAGACGCCGCCCTTGCCCTTGACCTTGTCCTTGTGCTGCGAGCGTGAGACGTCGGCCACGTCTTCGCCGAACACCAGCATCTTCGGATTGCGACGCATCTCGTCCTTCATGCATGCGTTCAGCAGATCCACCATGGTGGTCTCGTTCCCCGAGAACTGCGGATCATCTTCCGTGTCGAACTGCTCGCTCGTGGGGTCGACGTCGGGAGAGTAGACATGATGGTACACGGTCTCCGGTCCCGGCTGTTCCTGAGCAAGAGCGTCGTCCGTGGCCGCCTGCACCTCTTCGTCGACCTCCTTCTGAATGCGCTCGATGTCGGCTTTGTTGGCGTGGCCCTCGTCCACCAGCCAGCGCGGGAAGGTCGAAATCGGATCTCGACGCGCGTCGGCGTCGCGCTCCTCGGGCGGGCGATAGAAGACTTCGTCGTCCGACAGCGAGTGCGAGTAGGGACGAATGACCTTCGCGTGCACGAGCGCGGGACCTTTCCCCTTCCGCGCGTGCTCCACCGCGCGCTTCATGACGTCATATGACGCCAGCAGGTCGCACCCGTCCACTTCCTGGATGAGGAGATCGGGAAAGCCCGACACCAGCTTCGAGATCGATCCGCCTGCGGTGTTCACCTCGACGGGGACCGAGATGGCGTAGCCGTTGTCTTCCACCAGATAGACGATGGGGAGCTTCAGGTTGCTCGCGGTGTTGAGCGATTCCCAGAACTCCCCTTCGCTGGTGGTGCCGTCGCCGGTGGTGACAAGGACGACTTCATCCTTTTCGAAACCTTCCGAAATGCCGAGTGCTTTCGCCTTCAGGACGGCTTCGGCACCTCCGACCGCCTGCAGGAACTGGGTTCCGGTCGGCGACGAGACGCTGACGACGTTCAGGTCCTTCTTCCCCCAGTGGCTCGGCATCTGGCGGCCGCCCGAGTTCGGATCCTTCGCCGCGCCGACCGCCGAATACAGCATCTCCGCGGCGGTCTCGCCGAGCTGGAGGCAGAGCGCCCGGTCGCGGTAGTACAGATAGAACCAGTCGTACGCTGGACGCAGCACCATTCCCGCGGCGGTCAGGATGGCTTCATGCCCGGCGCCGGAGATCTGGAAAAAGATCTTGTTCTGTCGTTTGAGCTGGATTTCCTTGTCGTCCAGGCGGCGCGACAGAAGCATCGTGCGATACGCGCCGAGGAGCTGCTCCTTGCCCAGATCGGAGGCGGACGGAGTGGGGGACGCGGCCGCCGCGCCGCGGCGCTCGGATTTTGCTGTGGTAGCCATGCAACAAAGATACAGGCTCGAGGATGAAGGTCGTGTCCAGAGGCGGTCTCGTGCTGGCACTGACCATGCGAAGTTCGTGCTTGTCCCTACCGGAACGGGTTTTATGTCTATCGCCGATCATCATTGCACGTTTTGCGACCTCATTCATGGCGCCGGTGAAGTGTCCATCTGCTATGAGGACGCCGAGGCGATCGCATTCATGGACATTCAGCCGGTGAACGCGGGGCACGTGCTCGTGGTGCCGCGCCGTCACTATGA
>JBOHTL010000085.1:0-3251 GCA_050733735.1 Gemmatimonadaceae bacterium | reverse complement strand
TCCTTGTGCAGGAACTCGATCGGATTCTCGAGCGTCAGGATATGGCGGTTGATCTTCTGGTTCATGTAGTTGATCATCGCCGCCATCGTGCTCGACTTGCCCGAGCCGGTGACGCCGGTGACGAGGATCATCCCGCGCTCCGCCTCGGCGATCCTGCCCAGGATGGGCGGCAGTCGCAGCTTCTCGAATGTCGGGACGTCGAGGGGAATGACGCGCATCACGATCATGAAGCTGCCGCGCTGCTTCATGATGTTGACGCGGAAGCGGCCGATGCCGTCGGCGAACCACGAGCAGTCGTAGTCCGTCAGCGTGTCGATGCGCTTCCTGTCGTCCTCGTTCGAGATGAGATGGAGCGCGATCTGTTTCGTCTGATCCGGCGTCAGCGCCTGTTTCGTCAGGGGCATGAGCTTGCCGTGAATGCGCGCGCGAAAGGCGTCGCCGGCCTTGATGTGGAGGTCAGACGCACCACGGTCCACGGCGGCCTTGATGATCTCTTTCATTTGTTCAGTATCCTGCCTGCTTGTCGACCAGATTTCGGAGGGGTTCGCCACGGACGTAGCGAGCCCAGTTGTCGCAGAAGACGTCGAGCGCCCGGGGCCAGAACTGGCCGGGTGAGACGGGCGAAATGTGCGGTGTGAGAAGAACGTTTCGAAGCTGCCACAGGGGGCTGGTCGACGCCAGCGGTTCCTCGCGAAACACATCGAGCACCGCGCCGCGCAGTTCCCCTGCACGCAATCGCTCGGCGAGCGCGTCCTCATCGACGAGCGCTCCCCGTGCGACATTCACAAGTATCGTCCCGGAACCGAGCGACTTTAGGCGCTTCGCCGTCATGAGACCCTGGCTTTCCGCCGTCAGTGGCGCGGCGATGACCACGACGTCGGCACGGGGAAGCTCGTCATCGATCGCAGCCGTTCCGACCACACGCTCGAACCCCGGTGGCGTTCCGCGCTCCGGATGGCGACGAAGCCCGGTGCATCGCGCGCCAAGCGCGGACAGGCGCTTCGCCACTTCGGTTCCGATGCCCCCGGCGCCGACGACGAGCACGAGCGCTCCTGTGACTTCTCGCAGCGGAGAGTGATCCGCGACGAAAAAGCGCTTGTCCCACTGCCGTTCGTGCTGCTGCGCGGCGGCCACATCCAGCCCCCGGAAAAAGTGCAGCACGCCTGCCACCACGTACTCGGCGATTGGTACGGCGTGAACCCCCGCGGAATTGGTCAGCAGCACGTCGGAGCGCATCATCTCCGGATACAGGGCGCTCCCGACTCCGGCCGCCGCCGAGTGGACCCATCTCAGCCGGCGCGCCTCGAGAAACAGTGGCCGGGGGATGCCGAACCCGAAGTAGACATCCGCGTCGCGGATGGCGCTCATCGACTCCGCGCTCGGCTGCGGCGGACCGTCGCCGTCAGAGCTGGTGGGCTCCCGCACGATATGCACGCGCCAACCGTCCGGCCTGGCACTGAAGATCCTCTGCTCTCCTTCGGACGTCAGCGCCCAGTTCTTCGAGCGAGCGGCAAGATCCACGACGAGCTGCCGCTCCGCAGCCGCTTCAGCCAAGGTGGACGCCGAAGATGTCCGAATGCGTCAGCAGCTTCTCGGTCACGATGTCGAACTGGCGCGCCGGTCCGGAGAGCTTGAGCTCGAAGACGCGATCCTCCGCGTGGTCGAAGATGCGCTGGCCGATGATGTTGATGCCGCTCGTCCCCATGATCACCTCCATCTCCTCGAGCGCGAAATTGGGCTTTGCGCGAATCGTGCAGCTCAGCACGCGACGCGCGCGGCGCAGGCGATGCTCGAGGCTGCCAAGCCCGGCGAGAACGAGCGTGACCAGCACTCCGGCACCGGCCGCCTCCATATAGTGCCCGGCGCCAACGGTGATGCCGATAGCGGCAACCACCCATATGGTTGCGGCCGTCGTGAGTCCGGTGATCGTGCCGCGGGCCTGCATGATCGTCCCGGCGCCGAGAAAGCCGATGCCGGTGATGATCTGCGCGGCGAGGCGACCCGGGTCGCCCAAACGCCCCCCCTCCGGCGAAATCACGATGCCGATCGACACGTCCGTGAGGAGCGCCGAACCCATGCAGATCAGGATGTTCGTGCGCAGGCCGGCGGGCTTGCCCGCGATCTCGCGCTCCAACCCGATCGCGCCGCCGAGAATGACGGCGAGCGTGAGCTTGAAGAGCAGATCGAGACGGAACGTCCCGATCAGCTGAGAGAAATCCTGGATGGCGGCGGGAATGGCGAGGAGGATGGCTTACTCCCGCCGACGGTGGCTTCTATCGTGTGTCGAGGTCGCGCACGTCGCCGGCAGCGGTATCCGGCGAATCGTCGTCCAGCGCGATGCTCCGCGCCTGCTCCTCGAGCTGCGCAATGGCTGCCTCGTCGGGCTCGGTAGGGGTCGCAAACTGACGGAAAACCGTGCCGCCGCATTTATCGCATTTCACGGACGACGGAACGGACTGATCGTAGAAGTTTTCGTTACCGCAGGTCAGGCAAACGAGGGTGATGACGCCGATGGGACCGCCGGCAGGCCGCGTACGCTTCATGGTGAGCCTCAGGAAATCGTCGAGGGCGTCAGCGCAAATTTGGTGCGGGGAGTGCGGCTGGCGCTAGTAAGTGCCGGCGGCTTCGCCGCCGGAGAAGGGCCGCGGCTGCGCCACGGACAGGTGCCGGGGGCCATACCCCCTGAAAAAAGCCGGGGGCTCCGCCCCCGGAGCCCCCGGCATTCCGTATTCGGGGTCCGGGGCGAAGCCGCGGCTGCTGTCCGCCGCGCCGTAGCGCCGGCACTTCAGAACGTCGACTTGTGCGGTCCCTGCGCGCACTCCTCACACAGCGTCGCGCTGCACTCCAGCCTCGCCCCGCACCCACCGCACAAACTGTAGACCTTCACGCCGTGTGGCGTCACATCGCGATAAATGGAGGGGCCGAACGAAAGCAGCAGGGACGATCCGTCGACAAATCCCTTTCTCTTCTTCTGCCATGCGCGTAACCGCGCCACAATGGACCGTATAAACCGCATTCGCCCGGCACCTCCTGGAGAGCGGGAGTGCAGAGAGCATGCCGCTCCCCGGACCCTCAGTCGATGCCCATCCGTTCACGAACCTCGCGAAGCGTTTGTTTCGCCATCTTCGAGCACCGCGAGGTGCCGCTCGCAAGCGCGTCATCCACCAGTTTCGGGTTTGCCTTCAGCTCTTTCGCGCGCGTCTGAATGGGGGTGAGCTCCGCCACCATGTTCTCGTGCAGCACCTTCTTGC
>JBOHTL010000084.1:0-15415 GCA_050733735.1 Gemmatimonadaceae bacterium | reverse complement strand
GGCGACGAGCGAGCTGTTGAGCGCGACGCCCTTGCCGCGCGGATCGGCTGGGCTGCGCCACGCCCAGAGCAGCGCGGCGATGAACATCGCCGTCGCGCTGGCCGCGACCAGTCCCGCGAACCCGACCAGCGCCAGCACGCTCGAGGCGTAGCCGCTCTCGGACGCCACGAGCTCCGTCGCCTGCCAGACGGGAAACGCCAGCCAGGTCAGCGCGGCGAACGTCACAAACCCCACGACCACCGGCCAACGACGCGCGGCCGGCGGCTTCTCGTCCACCGTATGCGTGAGCCAGCGCGTGATGCCCACGGCCACGAGCGACGTGACTGCCGCGGCGATTGCCCATCCGAGCGGCGGCAACGAACCGGCGGAGTCAGGCGACGCCCCCGTCCCCAGATAGAAGTACGAGGCGACGATCGTCGCGAGCGACGTGAGCAGGATGCCCACAAGCACGCATGTGCCCCAGTAGCCGTTCGCCGAGCGGTCGCCGATGGCGAGGGGCAGCTGGATGCGCGCGTTGCGGTCCTGCTTCCCTTCCTCATAGAGCTCGCTAATGGCCAGCGCTTCCGTATGCTGCGGCCAGAACCAGCCGACGATCGATGCGAGCGTGACGGCGATCCCGGTCCAGGCGATCCATCCGATCTCCAGCAGCGCGCTCACGAACAGCGTGGTGAAGCCGAGGGACATCACGAAGGGCCACCAGCTGCGGCGCGGCAGATGCGCGATGGCGAGCGCGCGTCCGTCGAGCGAGCCCACGACGAGCGAGCCGCGCCACTTCGAGGGCGCGTAGTCCAGCTGCCGCGCCGCGCGCACCACTTCGGTGTCGTCGCCCTCCACCGGGAGCAGCGTCGACTGATCCCACATGGGATGCCGGCTCCGCACCACCGGGATGCGCCCGAACTGCGCGTTCTGCGGCGGCGACGACTCCGACCATTCGAGGGTGTCGCCGTGCCAGGGATCGGGACCGGCTTCGCGCCCCACCCGCATGGACCGCACGAAGTTCACCACGAAAAGCACCGCTCCCGCAGCGAACAGGAACGCGCCGATGGTCGAGACGAGATTGAGGACGTCCAGCTCCAGCCCCGTTCCGTACGTGTAGACACGCCTCGGCATCCCGCGCAGCCCCGAAATGTGCATCGGGAAGAACGCCACGTTGAACCCCACGAACATGATCCCGAAGTTCCAGTAGCCCAGCTTCTCGCTGAGCATGCGTCCGCTGAACTTCGGCATCCAGTAATACAGTCCCGCGAAGATCGGGAAGATCACGCCACCGATGAGGACGTAGTGCAGGTGGGCGACGATGAAGTAAGTGTCGTGCGCCTGCCAGTCGAAGGGCACCGACGCCACCATCACTCCGGTGACGCCGCCGATGATGAAGATGGCCAGCCCGCCGACGGCGAAGAGCAGCGGCGTGCGCCACACCGGCTTCCCCGCCCAAAGCGTGGTGATCCAGCCGAACACCTGCACACCCGTGGGTATGGCGACGAGCATGCTGGCCGCCGCAAACACGCCGAGGCCCACTGGCGAGAGACCGGTGGCGTACATGTGATGCACCCAGAGCCCGAAGCCGATGAACGCCGTCGCGATCAGCGCGGTCACCATGAGCGTGTACGACGTCACCGGCCGGCGCGCGAACGTCTGCACGACATGCGACAGGATGCCGACCGCCGGGAGAAACATGATGTACACCTCCGGATGGCCGAACACCCAGAAGATGTGCTGCCAGAGCAGCGGATCACCGCCGAAGCGCGCGTCGAAAAAGCGCGTGAGCTCCTTGCGATCGA
Organism: Gemmatimonadaceae bacterium; assembly: GCA_050733735.1. Taxonomy (GTDB): domain Bacteria; phylum Gemmatimonadota; class Gemmatimonadetes; order Gemmatimonadales; family Gemmatimonadaceae; genus DASPMP01. Next base: position 13,634 of record JBOHTL010000084.1, on the reverse strand, counting down.
GCTCGAGCATCGCCGTGCCGACGATGAGCGGGGTGAACGCGAACACGATCATCACGCTCATGATCAGCAGCGACCAGCAGAACAGCGGCAGCCGATTGAGAGACATCCCCGGCGCCCGCATGCGCAAAATGCCGACGATCATCTCTGCTGCCGCCCCGATCGCCGCGACCTCGGCGACACTCAAGCCGATGTCCCAGAAGTCCATGTTCAGCCCCGGCGAATACTCCTTGAGGTTCAGCGGGACGTACGCGAACCATCCGCCGTCGGGCGCCAGGCCGAAGAAGAAGCTGGAATAGAGGAAGATGCCGCCGAAAACGTAGGTCCAGTACGACAGAGCGGTGAGACGCGGAAATGGCAGGTCACGCGTGCCGGTCAGCAGCGGGATGACGTAGTTCGCGAACGCCTCGAGGAACGGGATGACGAAGAGGAACATCATCGTCGTCCCGTGCATCGTGAAGAACTGATTGTACGTCTCGGCGTCGAGGAACTGGTTGTTCGGGCGCGCCAGCTGCAGCCGCATCATGAGCGCGAGGATGCCCCCCGCGATGAAGAACACGAAGCTCGTCGCCATGTACCGCACGGCGATCGGGATGTTGTCGATGGTCTGGAAGACGCCGAAGAAGCCGCGCGGCTGGTCCCAGGTGACGTTGAACTCCTCCTGCCGCTGGCGCTCGTCCATCGCTACCGCAGCGACCCCAGATAGCGCCCGATGGCGTGCAGCTGCTCCGGCGTCATCGGCACCGACGGCATCTTGCTTCCCGGCTTGATGGCCTGCGGGTCCGCGATCCAGCCGTACCGGTGTCCTGGCGTATTGGGGAGCGTGCCCGCGGCGAGGGTGAGCCGCGACGCCAGGTGGGTCAGGTCGGGGCCGAGCTCTCCTCCAGCCGGCGTGCCGCGCACGGTGTGGCACAGCGCGCAGCCGGAGGTGACAAAGGCATTACGATCCGCTAATGCCACCGAGTCCTGTGGTGGCGCGGCGGGGCGGCGCTGCGCGTCGCGCCACTGCTCCCAGCGCTCCATCGGCTCGGCGACGACGACGAACGCCATGAGCGCGTGCTGGACGCCGCAGTATTCGGCGCACTGCCCCCGCCAGACTCCCGGGCGGCTGGCCTCGATCCACATGGCGTTCAGCCGTCCGGGGATGAGGTCCATTTTCCCCTGGAGCCCAGGCACCCAGAAGCTGTGGATCACGTCGTCGCTCACCAGCTCGAGGATGACGCGCCGTCCGACCGGAATACGCAGCTCGTTCGCCGTCTCGAAGTGCTCGCGCGGATCGGCAGCGAGGTACTCCACCTCCCACCAGTACTGCCGTCCCGTGACGCGCACGACGATCTCGCCGGCCGCGGGACGCTGGTCGAACGACGCGCGCGTGTGCGATGGCAGCGCAACGCGATTGAGCACCACGAGCGTGTAGATCTGCAGACCGAGCAGGATGACGGCGGGCGCGGCGACGCCGGCCAGCACCATGGCGCGCGTGCCGAGGATCTCGGTGCGCGGGCGACCGATGTCTTCTAGGCCGCGTCCTCCGCTCTCGTCGTTGTACAGCTCACCACGCGGATCGGCGGGGCGGTCTGCCTCCGGCACGAAGTCGGGTGAGCGCCGCCGAAAGAGCGCCCACGCGAACACCGCGAAGACGAGAATGGTGACAGCGACGCCGACCACGAGCATCACGTTCCAGAGCGTGCCGATGTCGCGCGCGGCAGGGCCGCCCGGCTCCAGCGCCGACTGCCGCCCGATGGCGATCTGCGCGAGAGCGAGCGCGGTCATGGCCGGTTGACGCCGGGAAGTCGTTGCGAGCGGTAAGACTCCGCCGCCGCGCCGCCACCCGCGCGAAACGGTTCGCCGCCGGCTTCCACATACAGGTGCTCGATGTAGGCGACGATCTTCCAGATGGACTCGTCGGGAAGCAGGCGGCCGTACGCGGGCATTCCGCGCGCGCGTCCTCCCCACACCGAAAGAAAGCGGTCCGCCGACGTGTGCCCGAAGAGCCATTCCGTGTCCACGAGCGACGGACCCATTCCTCCTTCGCCCCCCGAGCCATGGCAGTAGACGCAGTTCATGGCGCGGAACAGCCGCCCTCCCTCCGACCGAGCGACCGCATCACCGGCGTAGGGATTGGGGATGAGGGCGGCGTCGCGTTCCGCCGCGCCGGCGGGATCACCGGTGACGATCATCGCGGTAGGAGACGCAGGCAGCGCCGACGGAATGGCGTCCGGGTTGGCGCATCCAGCCATCCACGCGCACATGCCCAATACAAGGAGTCTCACGGGAGCTGGAACACGTGCAGGGTGCCTCCCGCCGACGGAAATCCTTCGACAGCGCGGAACCCGCCCATCACTCCACCGATGCCGCTCATGACCGCGACATACTGTTTACCGTCGGGGCCGAGATAGGTCATCGGCCCGCCGATGATTCCCGACGGGAGGCGGCGCGACCAGAGCAGCCGGCCGGTGCCCGCGTGCACCGCCTTGAAGTCGCCCTCGACGGTGCCATAGAAGACGACGTCGCCGGCGGTGGCCAGGACCGGGCTGTGGACGGGGAACGTCTCGGTGATTCCCCACACCTTGCGGCGACCGACGGGATCCCACGCGATCAGCTCACCGCGGTGCCCGCCCTGTCCCACATGCGTGCGCGTCTCGGCGCCGAAGTACGGCGTGCCCGCGATGTACGATACGGGATACGCGATGTAGTCCATGCACAGGTTCATGGTCGGCGCATAGAGCAGCCCGGTGCGAGGCGACCACGCCGTATGCGGATGGTTCTTGGCGCCGAGCGCGTGAGGGCAGATGTTCCGCGTCCAGCGATTCTCCCATGTGCGTTTCTCCGGCCGGACGTGCGGGCGGCCGGTAGTGAGGTTGATGCTGTCGGCCCAGTTCGCCGGCTGGAACCGGTCGGCGGAAAGCACCTGCCCCGTGCGGCGGTCGATGACGTAGACGAAGCCGTTGCGGTTGAAGTGCACGATGACTGGGCGCACCGGCTGCCCGGAACCACCGACCGGCAGGTCGAGGATCGTGTTCTCGTTCACGCCGTCGTAGTCCCACTCGTCGTGCGGGGTGAACTGGTACGCCCACTTGGCCATCCCGTCGTCCGGATCGCGCGCGAACATCGCCGCGCTGAACAGATTGTCGCCCGGGCGCTGCTCCTGGTTCCACGGACTGGGATTGCTGGTGCCGTAGTAGAGGAGGTCGAGCGATTCGTCGTAGGTGATCCATCCCCAGGACGCGCCGCCGCCGCGTGGCCATTCCTCCTGCGGCCAGCTGGTCATGCCGCTGTTGGGCGTCCGCATCCATTCATAGAAGGGTCGGTACGTGTGGTCGATACGCACGAGCGAATCGGGTCCGGTGGCGTAGGCGCGCCATCGTACCTGCCCCGTGTTCACGTCCAGCGCGGTGAGCCAGCCGTGCGCGCCCATCTCACCCCCCGAGTTGCCGACGAGCACCATGTCGCGAATGACGAGGGGGGACATGGTCATCGTGACGCCGTTCTCGACCTCGTCGAGCTTCGTGCGCCACACTTCGCGTCCGGTGTTGACGTCGACGGCGACGGTGTGCGCGTCGAGCAGATTGTAGATCAACTTGTCGCCGGCCAGTGCCCATCCGCGATTGACCACATCGCAGCATGCCTTGCCCACCGCGCGCGGCGAGGGGTTGGGCTCGAACTTCCATTTGACGGCGGGTTTCACCGGCGCGGCGAGGTCCAGCGCGTAGGCGATGTTCGGGAAGGGAGTGACGATGTACATCGTGCTGCCAGCGACGAGGGGGGTGCCTTCATGTCCGCGCAGCGTGCCGGTGGAGAAGGACCAGGATTCGCGCAGATTGCCCACCGTCGCGGTGTCGATCCGGGCAAGACCGCTGTATCGCCAGCCCTGGTAATTCTTGGCTTGCATTCGCCACTCGCCGTCGGCGGGATCCGGAGGAAGCTGCGGCGCGACGCTGCTGGCGCTGACGGAATCGCCGCTGGACGAGAGATCGTCGCCGGCCGTGCAAGCGACGCACAGGGCGAGCAGATACCGCACGACGGCGTTGGAGCCCGAGTGCATGCTCGGCGGCCCTGCAAGAATCCGTCCGAGAGCCAGTAGGGGAAGAAGGGGAAAGGCACAAGGGAAAAGTGAGGGAGGGGGGACATGGCGATGCGGAATACGACGAGGCATTCCTCCTTCGCTCGTTCCCTGCTCCCTCACTTTTCCCTTTTTGTCTTTCCCCCTCCTCCCTACTTTCTCATTGCGTCGTCTTCGCCAGCCCTGTCACGAATCCGTCCGTGTTGTGCGCGAAGCGGATGCCGTAGACGCCGTCGGTCGACTTCAGCTTCCCCGACGTCACGAGCGCCGACTTGGGATAGCTCGCGACCTGCGTCCCGTTGACGCTGCAGGTCACCGAATCGCTCTTGACCGACATCGCGATGCGCTGCGTGACGGGCTGGTTGCGCCCCGCGGCCCTGTTCACCGCGGCATGCTCTCCGCCGCGGCCATTCATCTGGAAGGGCTCAGGACCGAAGCCGCGCACGATGAAGCGTCCGTTGCCATAGGCCGCACAGTAGAGATAGCTCTGCTGGTCGGTGCCCATGTCGCTGCCGCCGATGAAGAGGCCGTACGGGTGCGGATGGTCGTTGACGTTCTGATACTGCGGCTCGGTGAAGGTGGCGCTCACGGTGTAGTTCCCCGTCGCAGTGTTCGCGGGGTTCCAGTACGCCACCGCGGGTCCCGTGGTCACCTTGAGCGAATCGCCGCGCTGCTCGAGCTTCGCGTTCTCCAGACGCTGGCCGTCGCTCGCCTCCCCGGGATCGATGCGCCCGCTCCAGCCTTCGGCGCTGATCCCGCCGCTCGCCACCTGCCGCGTTCCGTCCATCGCCCCGGCACCGGCGGCAGTGCTCCCCGCGGCGGTGTTGCCGGCGGTAGTGTCGGCATCACCGCCCGCGCCCGCGCAGGCGGCGGTGGCGAGCATGGTGAGACAACCGATGACGCTTCGAGTTACGCGCATGTGGACCGTCCGCGGTATGGTGTTTCACCATAAGGAACGCTCCCGGGTCCAACGTCGCAAGCCGTAGTGTCTGCCTACGCGGCCATACCCCTGCGACAGGATTGGATACCCTGACGGCTCAGCGGTCAGCGAGCTGGCGGCGGTACTCAGCGGCACGCGTCGTATCGCCGCGCGCTTCGTAAAAGTTCATGGTTCGCGTGATCGCCGCGCGCGTCCGTCGATCGTCAGCACCAAAGCGCTTCGTGAGCGCGTCCGTGCTGCTGGTAAGCAACGGCTCGGCCTCCGCCGATCGCCCGAGCTTCGCCAGACAATCGCCATACGCGCTGCGCGTCACCTGGATGGCCCAGTGCTGTGGGTTGAGCAGGGTCGTACGCATCTTCAGCGCGTCGGCGAGCAGCGGCTCCGCGTCGACGTGCCGTCCTGTCCGCGTCAACAGAACGCCGAGCGTGGTCAACGTGACCGCCGTGTTTGCGTGCATGGCCGGGAGAAGGCGCCTTTGGATCTCCAGAGCGGTCCGCAGCGCCTTCTCGGCTTCAGGCATTCGCCCCTCGTTCATGAGCGCGTTGCCGAGGTTGGCCGAATAAACCGCGCCGTTGGGACTGTCGGTCCCTGCTCCCTTCGTCACCACTTGCAGCGCGCGACGATACATCTGCTCCGCCGACGCAGGCTTGCCCTGCTGCTCGAGAATCTGTCCGAGACTGTTGTACGACGACGAGATCTCGATGTGCCCCGGAACCAGGACTCGCTGCCTGATCGCGAGCGCGTCGCGATGGAGACGCTCCGCGTCCGCGAGCTTCCCCTGGGACAGCAGCATGCTCGCGAGGTTTCCCATCGCGAGCGCCACACGCTGATGCTCCTCGCCGTACAGCGAGCGATAGATCGCGAGTGCCTCGCGTGCCGCAGATTCGGCCTCGGCGTGTTTTCCCTGCGCCTGCAGCACGGCGGCAAGATTGTTCCACGCGGTGGCTGTTGATGGATGCTGCTCGCCCTGGATCCGGCGACGCAATTGCAGCACTTCTTCCATCATTGGCGTTGCCTCGGCATATCTCGCCTGGAGGTAGCGGGCCTGACCCAGGTTGTTGAGTAACGTGATCGTCAGCGGCGCGTCGTTCCCCCAACGCTGGCGCGAACGCCGCAGTGCTTCTTCCACCAGCGGTGCCCCCTCCGCAGGACGGCGTTGAGTGAGGCGCAGGGCGCCCAGGTCATTCAGGCTGTTGATGATAAGGGTATCGACAGCAAGCGCTCGCGCGGCATCGAGTTGGGCAACAAGAACGGTATCAGCGGCGTCGAGGCGTCCTGCGCGCCTGAGGGCGTTGCTCAGCCCCGAGCGAGCAGCGAAGGTTCGCTCGTCGAAACGTCCGTGAGCTGCCTCGAGGGCTCCGAGCGCACTTCTGAAAAGCACAGCGGCAGAATCGAATTGGCCCAGGTCGACGGTGAGCTGGCCGAGCTTTACAGCAAAGTCGCCCGGGCTCGGCGAGCCGCTGCCACCGATCGAGTCTCGGAGCCGCAGCCCCTCTTCGATGAGCGCTTTGGCCTCGCGTGCCCTGCCGAGGTTTCCGTAGACCGTGCCAAGGGTGTACAGCATGGCCGACTTCACCTTCGGCTCCGTCGATAGTTCATTGGGCATGCTCGCTACTGCACTGTCCAGCACCTCGAGCGCCGTGACCGTACGTCCGCGTGCTTCGCTCGGATCCGACACCTTGAACAGCCGCTCGATGAAAGACGTGACCTGCTGCGCGGTGCGCTGTTCCTGTCGCGCGAAATCCCGTTCGCGCGCGAGACCGATGGTGTACAGCACGGTCAGGCCCACCACCAGCACCAGCGCGCCGAGCGCTCCGGCAACCTCGAGGCGATGCCGCGCGACGAACTTGCGCGCGCGATATCCCTGTGTGGTCGGCCGCGCGCGAACCGGCAGCCCGTCCAGATGACGCATGATGTCGTCGGAGAGCTGTTCGACGGACGCGTACCGCTGCGCCGGCTCCTTGCGCATCGCCTTGAGGACGATGGTGTCGACGTCTCCCTCGAGCTGCCGCCGCACCTGCTTCGTATTCGCCGGAGCGCGGCTGGGAGGGTCCGGATCCTCCTGCGTGATGGCACGAGCGAGGTCCGCGGGATTGCGCGACACGACGCGATAGGGTCGCGAGCCGGTCAACAGATGATACAGCAGGACGCCCAGCGAATAGATGTCGCTGGCGGTGGTGATCGGATCCCCACGCACTTGTTCGGGGCTGGCGAAATCCGGTGTCAGCAGTCGCGCGGCCGTTCCCGTATCGTTGTCGCCATCGGCATCCAGCAGCTTCGCGATGCCGAAATCGAGAAGCTTGGCCGTGCCGTCCGCCGTCACGAGAATGTTGGCGGGCTTGATGTCGCGGTGGACGATGAGGCTGCGATGCGCCGCCTGCACCGCCGAGCAGACGTCGCGGAACAGGCGGAGCCGCTCGCGGACATCGAGCGCCCGACGGACGGAGTAGGCGTCGATCGGCTCGCCCTCCACATGCTCCATGACGACGTACGGCTCGCCGGCATCGTTCACGCCGCTGTCGAGAAGCCGGGCGATGTTGGGATGCTCGAGGTTGGCGAGAATCTGGCGCTCGCCGCGAAAGCGGCGGAGCAAGTCCGCGCTGGGGACGCCGCGCATGAACTTGATGGCGACGCGCTTGCGAAACTGGTCATCCCCGCGCTCGGCGAGAAAAACGGTGCCCATCCCGCCGTGACCGAGCTCGTGGAGGAGCACGTACGCGCCGACGCGTTCGCCTGCCTGCCGGCCCACGACACCCGTCAAGGCGCCCACGGCGGCGCGGACGCGCTCGAGCGCCGCGTCGGCACCAGGCTCTGAAGCGCGCAGGAGCGCGTTCACCTCGGCGCGAAGCTCGTCGTCACCCGCGCAGGCGGCGTCGAGAAACTCGCGCCGGCTCTCGCCCGTGAGCGCTACCGCCTCATGAAAGATGACTTCGACCTGCTGCCACCGGGTGCTGCGCATGTGGACCTCCAACCCATCGTACGGCGCGGACCGTGTCGCGTCAATTCACGGACGCAAAAACGCCCCCCCCCAGCGGCGATGCCATTCGCCGCGTATGATGAATCAGACCCAACCCACGCCACATCATGTCCAGATCCCGCCGCGATTTTCTGAAGTCAGGCGCCACCATCGCCGCCGCGACGATTGCCGGTCCGCGCCTCCTCGACGCGCTCGAGGCGCCGTCGCGGTACTCTCCCTATCTGTCGCCTCCCGCGACGGAAGCGTTCAACGCGGAGCTTGCCGCCGAGGCGCTGAATGCGGCGCGCGACGCGGGAGCGACCTACGCCGACGTCCGCATCGGACGATACCGCCGGCAGTTCATCGCCACGCGCGAGCGGCAGATCACCGGCGTGAATGACGGCGAGTCGTACGGCGTCGGCATTCGCACCATCGTGAACGGTGCGTGGGGCTTCGCTGCGACCAGCAACATGACGAAGGACAGCGTCGCGAAGGCCGCGCGGGAAGCCGCCCGTCTCTCGCGCGCAGCCCGCTCGGTGCAGAAGCGTCCGATCGCGCTGGCGCCAACGCCCGTGGTGAAGGGCACCTGGATGACGCCCGTCGCGCGCGACCCGCTCGAGGTTCCCATCGAGGAGAAGGTCGCGCTGCTCTTCGCGACGAACGAGGCAGCGCTCAAGACGCGCGGCGTCCGGTTCGTCACCTCCGGGTTGCAGCTGCTGCGCGAGATCAAGTTCTACGCGAACTCGGAGGGCACGGAGACGACGCAGACGTTCATCCGTGTGGGCCCCAGCTTCAACGCCACAGCCGTCGGCCAGGGCGGCTTTCAGTCGTACTCCGAGGAGCTCGCGCCGCGCGGCCAGGGCTGGGAGTACATCGAGTCGCTCGACATGCCCGGCAACGCCGCGCGGTGGGCGGAGCTCGCCGTCGAGAAGTTGAGCGCCCGTTCCGTGGATCCGGGACGCTACGATCTGATTCTCACGCCGCAGAACCTCTGGCTCACCATTCACGAATCCATCGGTCACCCCACCGAGTTGGACCGCGCCATGGGCTACGAGGCCAATTATGCGGGGACAAGCTTCATCGCGCCGCCGGAAGCGCACATCAACAAGCTCAAGTACGGCACGCCAATCATGAACGTGCAGGGAGACCGCACCCAGGAAGGCTCGCTGTCGCGCTGTGCCTGGGACGACGAGGGCGTCGCCGCGGACCGCTGGCTCATCGTCGAGAAGGGGATCTTCAAGGACTATCAGACGACGCGCGAGCAGGCGGCGTGGATCAGCGAGCTCACCGGTGTCGACAAGTCGCATGGCTGCTCCTTCGCCGACTCGTGGGACAGCGTGCAGTTCCAGCGGATGCCCAACGTCTCCCTGCTCCCCGGCGAGCAGGACATCGGGCTCGACGAGATCGTGGCGGATACGCAGCGCGGCATCGTCGTGAAGAATCGCGGCTCGTGGTCGATCGATCACCAGCGGTACAACTTCCAGTTCTCCGGCCAGGCCTTCTATGAAGTTCGCAACGGCAAGATCACCGGAATGCTGAAGGACGTTGCCTACCAGGCGAACACGCCCGTCTTCTGGAACTCGATGGACATGATCGGCGGCCAGCGCTCCTACTGGCTCGGCGGCTCGTTCGGCGACGGGAAGGGGCAGCCGTCGCAATCCAACTCGGTGAGCCACGGCTGTCCCCCGGCGCGTTTCCGCAACGTCAACATCGTGAACACCGGGAGGCAAGGCTGATGAAATCCCTATTCGCTCCCGAGGCGGAGTACCTGTCGCGCGAGCAGGCCGAGGCGCTGTCGGACCGCGTGCTGACCCTGGCCAAGGCCGACGAGACTCGCGTCAACATCTCCAGCGGCTGGCGCGGGAACACGCGCTTCGCCGGCAACGAGATCACGACGAGCGGCGGCACGACGGACACGCAGGTGACGGTGACGTCGACCATCGGACGGCGGCGCGCGTCGGCGACGACGAACGTGCTGGACGACGCGAGCCTCGAGCGTACCGTGGAGTTCGCCGAGTCGCTCGCGCGACTCAGCCCCGAGAATCCGGAGATCATGCCGGAACTGGGGCCGCAGCAGTACGCGCAGGTGAACAGCTACTTCGACACTACGGCGGGACTCAACCCCGAGTCGCGCGCTGCCGCGACGCGTCAGGCGATTCAGGCGGCGGAGGCCGCTGGGCGCGACGCGGGAAGCATCTTCGTGGCGGGATTCCTGGACGCGGAGGCGGGCGCCAGCGCCATCGGCACGAGCCGCGGACTGTTTGCGTATCATCGCGACACGTCGGCGGACCTGTCGATCACCGCGCGCACGCCCGATGGAACCGGCTCGGGCTGGTCGAGCAGCGGCGCACGAGACTGGAGCAGGCTCGATCCCGCCCGGCTGGGACGCGTGGCGGCTGAGAAGGCGGTGGCCAGCCGCAACCCGAAGGCGATCGAGCCGGGACTGTACACCGTGGTGCTCGAGCCGCAGGCAGTCGCCGACCTGATCCCCGGCCTGATCGGCGCGTTCAACGCGCGCAACAACGACGAAGGACGCGGCACCTTCAGCAAGCCGGGAGGCGGCACCAAGCTGGGAGAGAAGATCGCCGACGAACGCGTGACGATCTATTCCGATCCGGCTGACCCGCAGCTGCTCGCGCAACCGTTCTCCAGCGACGGGACACCGATTCCGCGGGTGGTGTACATCGAGAACGGCATCCTGAAGAACTTTTCATACGATCGCTACTGGGCGCAGCGGCAGGGCAAGACGCCCACCGGTGGCGGCGGCGGGTTCTTCGGCGGCGGCGGTGGTGGCCTCAAGTTCGTCGGCGGCACCAAGTCGACTGAGGAGCTGATCGCGGGCACGCCGCGAGGCATTCTCGTGACGCACTTTTTCTATATCCGGTCGCTGGATCCGCGCACGGTGATGCTCACCGGCCTGACGCGCGACGGAACGTTCCTGATCGAGAACGGCAAGATCACGCAGTCGCTCAAGAACTTCCGCTGGAACGAGAGTCCGCTCTTTTTGTTGAACAAGCTGGACGAGATCGGGCGCGCGGAGCCGACGGGAGCCGGGCAAGTGATGCCCTCGCTGCGGGCCCGAGACTTCAACTTCCAGTCGCTGTCGGACGCAGTCTAGTTCTCTTTGTAGGGGGGATGCGGCGGCGTCCCCCCCGGACTTTCAGCGAGCTCCACGCAAGCGCCGGAGGAACCACTCGCCCAGCAAGGCCGCGAGCGCGATGGCTCCCAGCAAGTTGCCGAGCAGAGCTCGCGGCCACGAAGACGCCGGCAAGGCGGCTGAAACGGCAGGGCCAAGCAAAGCGTGCAGCGCGGCGAGCGGCGCCGAGCCTGTCGCGAGGTTGCGGGCGGGCGCCGCACGGAATGCGACGGACGCCACATGGCGCGACCACCACGCCCGGTGCTCGGCGACGCTGTTCGCGCCACCGGCCATGCGCCACCGCCACGTCTCGTCATAGCCGATGGCAAGCACGCGTCCCGCGTAGTGCCGCCGCGCGACGATCACCGGATTCGCGCCGCGACGCTCGAGCACGATCGCGCGCGACGTATCGACGTCGCCAAACACGACGCGCGACTGGCCACGCCAGAGCGTGTCGTCGGGCACCGTGCCGAGTGGCGCGGTCTCACGGCGCGCGACACGCCAGCCCACGAGAGCTGACGCCACCTGGAGACGACTCGCCGCGCCCGCGAGCAGAACGCCTCCGCCCGCGCGAACGAAAGCGTCGAGGCCACCCGGCAACCGCGCGGACGTGTCGAGGAGAACGACCGCGGAGTGCCGAGCGGTGTCTGGCGTGACCGGCCCGCCCACTGCCTCGTCGGGACGCACGCGCAGTCGCGCGTCCACCTGCCAACCCGCCTCCTCGAGCGCGGCGATGACGAACTTGGCCTCCCAGCTCGCGCTGCCCGCGACGAGCACTCGGCGCGGCGCGATCGCGGGCGCGATCGGCGCGCGAGCCGTCTGTGACCCCGACGTGAGGGTGATTCCGCCGCGGACGTCGCCCACGCGCACGACGGCACGGGCAACGTCCAGCGTGTCGATTGCACCGAGACTGTCGCCCACAGCGGACCGCGCAGGCGCACTCACCAGGACGAATGTGCCCCCCGATGGATCGGCCGCGGGATAGGTCTCGAGCGCCACCGGCGCGAGGTCGCCCGTCCACTGCACCACTACGCCGGCGTCTCGCAGCGCCGCCAGCCAATCGCGCTCGCGAGCGCCCGGAACGTGATCGAGCCGGGCTGCGATACCGGTGGCGCTGGAGGTGAGACGCGGGAGCTCGTCCGACAGCGCATCGCCGCGCACGAGGGTTGGCGACCCGGAGCGCGGCACCAAGGCATTCACGATCCATAAGATCAGCGCCGTGATGGCGATGCCGCGGAGCACGCTACCGAGTGAGCGCATACACCACCACGTTCACGCCGAAGCGCGTGTTGTCGATCGCGTTGAACCGCTTGTTCTCGGGGTGGTAGCTCCACTCCGAGCTGTAATCCTTGCTGCTGTACAGAACGCCCACCCGCCCGTTCACCATGACCGCCTGGAGATGCTCGTGCACCAGGTTGTCCCCCCAGCCATTCATCTCGTGGCTGGTGGTCGGCGGGCCTTCGTCGAAGGTGAAGAACGCCGAGTACAGCTCGTGATTGTTGGGCAGGTTCGCGAGCGGGCCGGCCGCGCGACGCAGCTCCTCCGTCGCCGTCTTGTGGAAGACGCCATCGATGTCGTGGTTGTGGTCGTCGACGAAGAGGAACCCCCCGCGATCGAGAAAACGACGCACGTTGCCGCGCTCCGCTTCCGTGAACCGCACCGGCAGGTGTCCAGTCATGAAGAGAAACGGGTAGCGCAGACAGTCGGACGACGAGAGCGCCACGATGGCGGGCGTCGGCGACACCCGGATCGACGTATAGCGCACGATGGAGTCGATGAGGTTCGGCCCCACGAGCGGCGCGCTGTCCCAGTCGCCGGAGTCGTACTGCGCCGTCGCCCAGACGAACTCGCTCACCACGACCCGCTCCAGCGTCCCTGAGGCGCGGTGATCGGCGTGCCGCTCAGCGCGCGATGCGCCGCGACGATCGATTCCGTGGCGTTCCGCCCGGAACGCAGCTCCTCGATTGCCGTCCCCAGTGCCGCCGCCAGCTCCGGCGTCTCGTCCAGCGCGTCGACGCGGATCAGCATGAGACTGTCGATCGCCGCCGCGGGCACGGTGGTCAGCAGATCGATCGCCGTGTCGAATCGCGCGCGACGCTGCAACGTGGTACGCAGAGCGCTGGCGCGCGGAGAACGCGCGGTGGGGTCGATCCCCTCTTGCTTGCCAGTAAGCCGGATACGCGCGATGTCGAGGACGATCCTCGGCGCTCTGCCCCGAAGGTACAGGCGCTCCGCGGCGCGAGCGCGCTGGATGGCGTCGAGCGCGGCGCGCATGTGCGGCAGTGCCTGCCTCGGCTCGCTGACCCCAAGCCGGCGTTCAGCGGCCCACATCGCGTTGAACGCCTCGAGCAAGTTGCGGTTGACGCCGATGACCGGACCGCCCTCTTCGTGCGCGTGCTCCTCCTGCAGGTCCGTTGCGTCGGATGCTGCCTTGAGCAGCGCGTCGGCCGGCGAGAGCGTGTCGTCCATCGCGGTCGCGGCGGCGTCGTCGACGTGCTCCTCGCCGGTGAGACGCGTGAAGATGATCTCGCCGACGCGTTTGCGT
>JBOHTL010000083.1:0-3457 GCA_050733735.1 Gemmatimonadaceae bacterium | reverse complement strand
TTCATTCCTCGCGATTCACCCGAAGGGGCACACGCTCTATGCGGCGAACGAGCTCACCGCGGGCGCGATCAGCGCGTTCGACATCTCGCCAACCACGGGCGAGCTGACGAACCTGAACCAGCAGTCGTCGGAGGGCGCGGCCCCATGCTATGTCAGCGTCGATCGCGCTGGCCGCATCGCGCTCGTGGCGAATTACGTGAGTGGAAACATTGCCGCACTGCCGCTCATGGACGGATCCCTCGGAAAGGCGTCGCAGGTCGTGCAGCACCAGGGCAAAGGCCCGAACGCCGAGCGGCAGGAGGGGCCGCATGCGCATTGTATCGTCACTGATCCGTCCAACCGGTTCGCGTTGGCGGTGGATCTCGGGGTCGATCGCGTGCTCGTCTACGAGCTCGGTGACGACGGGCGTTCGCTCCGGTACGTGCCGGGAGGAGACGCCGTGCTGAAGCGGGGAGCCGGTCCGCGCCATCTGGCCTTCCATCCCACGCTGCCGCTGGTATACGTGGCCAACGAGCTCGATTCGACGGTGAGCAGCTTCCGGTTCGACGCAGTCCGCGGGACCTTGTCGCCGGTGGACACGGTATCGACGCTTCCCGCGGGGTGGTCGGGGACGAACTACCCGGCCGACATCCATCTCGATCCCGCGGGGCGGCACCTGTATCTGTCCAACCGCGGGCACAACAGCATCGCGGTGTTCCGTGTGGCGCAGGGGACGGGCGCGCTGGCGATGGAGCAGACGATCTCCACCGAAGGTGACTGGCCCCGCAACTTCTCGCTCGATCCCACCGGGAACTGGCTTCTGGTCGGGAATCAGCGATCAGGCACCGTTGTCGTGCTGCGTCGCGATCCTGACAGCGGCCGCCTCTCGCCAACGTCGCAACGGCTGAGCGTTCCCCGCGCCGTGTGCCTCCGATTCCGAGCTCATAGAGGCGTCACGGCCTGACAACGTTCTCGGCGCGCCTATTCGTGCCTCAGTCGTGCAGGGATGCTCCACAGACTCCGATCAGGACCGTTCGTCGTCCTGGTGGTGAGTGCGATGTCGCAATCCAGCGCGGACGTCCTTCGCACCACGCGTCAGATGAGTCTCCACGGTCTTGAGCGACAGGTCGAGTCGCTCGGCAATGGCCGACGGGCTCAGTCCCTCCAGCCACCGCAGCTGGCACACCGTTCGACGGCGCTCCGGCATCGCGGCGAGCGTCTCGTTCAGCACCTCGTACATCAGCGAGAAGCGGCTCTCGTCGATGCTTTGCTCATGATCGATGGTGACATGGATCTGGTGCTCGGCGGATTCCGACCACTTTCTGTGGAGATTCTCGCGCCCGATCCAATCGAGTGCGCGATTACGCGCTGCGCGCCTCAGGTAGCTCCGGAGATCACCCCGCACCACCAGCTGCGCCCGCCCGCTCCAGAGGCGGAGAAAGACGTCCTGCACCAGCTCCGCGGCCACGTGTCGGGAGTCGACCATGCGCGCCACGAAACGGGTGAGGGGCTCGAAATGCCGGTGAAAGAGCACATCGAAGGCGGCGGAATCCCCGCTCCGCAGCCGGCGGAGTATGTCTTCGGTGGAGTCGGTCTCCTCGACGACCATCGCCGGCGCGCTCACGCGTAGCTCCCGTCGGCGAGCGGCGCCTTGGGACGCACGAAGGGCATCATTCCGCGCAGCTGCGCTCCGACCTGCTCGATGCGATGCTCGCGGTCGCGCTGCCGCGCGGCATCGAACCATTCGCGTCCCGAGCGATGCTCCCGGATCCACTGTTGCGCGAACGAGCCGTCGCGGATCTCACCGAGCAGTCTGCGCATCGCGGCGCGTGTCTCGTCGTTCACTAGGCGCGGTCCAGCGACATAGTCGCCGTACTCCGCGGTGTCGCTCACGGAATGCCGCATGTAGTTGAGCCCTCCCTGATACATGAGGTCGACGATGAGCTTCAGCTCGTGCATGCATTCGAAGTACGCCAGCTCGGGCTGGTAGCCTGCCTCGACAAGCGTCTCGAATCCCGCCTTGACCAGGTGCGACACGCCGCCGCAGAGCACGGCCTGCTCGCCGAACAGATCGGTCTCGGTTTCCTCCGCGAAGGTCGTCTCGATGACGCCGGCGCGGGTGCAGCCGATGCCGCGCGCGTACGCGAGGGCGTTGGCGAGCGCGTTCCCCGATGGATCCTGGGCGACCGCGACGAGCGCCGGAGTTCCGGCGCCGTCCTGAAACAACTCGCGAACCCGGTGTCCCGGTGACTTCGGCGCGACCATGCTGACGTCGACGCCGGGGGGCGGCTGGATGAGCCCGAAGTGCACGTTGAAGCCGTGGGCGAACATCAGCGTCTTGCCGGGGGTGAGCTCGTCCCGTAACTCCGACTCGAACAGCTCCGCCTGCGCCGTGTCGGGCACCAGCACCATGATGACGTCCGCCTCACGCGCCGCCTCCGCGGGTGTCGTGACCCGAAGACCGGCCGCGCACGCGGCGGCCCTGCGCTTCGAGCCCGGCGGCAGTCCGACGCGGACGTCGAGTGCGCTGTCGCGCAGGTTCAGCGCGTGCGCATGTCCCTGGCTGCCATAGCCGATCACGGCAATCGGCGTCCACGCGAGCCGCTCGATGGTCGCGTCCCGGTCGTAGTAGATCGTCGCGCTCATGGCGTCACGTCCTCCTCGCACACGCCATCGGCCTGCCAGCGCGCCGGGACGGGACCATGCACGTCGGCCGCGGACGATTGGTCCGTGACCCGATGCACGGAGAGCACATCGACCAGCCGCTCGAGCTCGCGCATCACCGGCTCGGGACTGTGCGCCTCGATGGACACCATCATGCGGCTCATCCCCGCGCTGGCGGTCCGCTCGACGTGCAGCGACGCGATGTTGAAGCTGCGGCGCCGGAACAGCGTCACCGCGCGGTGCAGCGCGCCGGGGCGGTCCCGGAGGAGCGCCACGAGCGTGTGCTGCGTGGCTGGTGTGTGCCTGTCCGGGGACGTCGAATACATGAAAGATTCCTCATGGTTGTGCGGCAAGGACCGCGGAGTCGTGGCCGAGGAGCATTTCGCCGATGGACCGGCCAGCAGGGACCATCGGGAAGACGTTGGCTTCGCGTTCGACGCGAAAGTCGATGAGGGCGCTGTCGGGATGGTCCCACGCGGCGGCGATGGCGCCCGACGCGTCATCGGCGTCCGTCACGGTGAACGCGCGCATCCCGTACGCTTCCGCGAGGCGCGCGAAGTCGGGCCCGCTCAGAGGAGTGCCGCTGTATCGCCGGTTCTCGAACAGCTCCTGCCACTGGCGCACCATGCCCAGGTAGCCGTTGTTGATCACGGCGATCTTCACGTTGCGCACGCCTTCCTGGGCGAGCGTGGCGAGCTCCTGATTCGTCATCTGGAAGCCGCCGTCGCCGACGACGACCCAGATGGTCTCATCGGGGCAGGCGAGCGCCGCGCCGAGCGCGGCGGGAACGGCGAAGCCCATCGTCCCCGCGCCG
>JBOHTL010000082.1:0-3515 GCA_050733735.1 Gemmatimonadaceae bacterium | reverse complement strand
CGTTACCCACCGGCATGTCGCCTACGATGTTCTGATTGAGGTAGGGACCCCGCCAGTTGTTACGCTCGCCATTGGACAGATTCGCGCCACAGGAATCGTCGTCGCCGTTGACGGGCTGATTGGTGAGTTGCACCAGGGAGATGGGGTAAGCACCGACGTTCTCCTGATAGTTGCCAATTCCCTCGCGAAGATTCGCGAGCTGATTCGCCAGCGCAGTCGCATGGCCCTGCCGCAGCTGTCCCATCGTCGTGGGCAATACAACGGCTGCGATGATCGCGAGGATCGCGAGGGCAATGAGCACCTCTACGATTGTCATCGCGCGGCGCCTGCCGGTGAACATCAACACCCGTTGATCGGGATGACGTAATTCACCGTAGCCATGTCGGTCCCGGCCTGCGGCGACCACCGCACCGTCCCGGCTGTGCCGTTCAATGCGCCGTCGACGTAGAGGTCGAACGCCTGAGCGTCCGCAAGGGTGGCGGTGTTGTTCCAGGTGATCCAGAGCCAGGTACCGCCGACCGTCGTGCGAAAGAGGTCGTTCTCAACCTGACCGATCGGCGTCGCCAGTCCCGCGGCAGCATCGATCACGAAATTCACGTACGGTCCGCCGTCCACCCAGTCGCCGCGCTCTTGCCCGTTGTAGCTGTTGGCGCAGAGATCCTCGTCGCCGTTCACGATGGGTGCCGACAGATAACTCAGCTGTCCCGCGTTGTCGCCGACTTCCGTCGCGAACGAGATCAGCCCGTCGCGAATCTCGACCATCAGCTCGGCGGTCTCCTCGATGCGTTTCTGGTCGAGATAGCCGCCCAGCTGAGGAACGGCAACGGCGGCGAGAATGAGCATGACCGCGAGGGCGACGATGACTTCGACGAGGGTGAACGCCCGTGCCCTCTGTCGTCCCGCGTTCAGCACGTTATCGCGTCGGCACGGCGAGGAAGTACGCGTTCGCGCAGGGCGCATTGTCCACGTACACCGCCGCAGGGCAGCGGAACCGCCCGGACGAGCGCCGCGTCGTGGCATCCGCTTCCATGGGACCGTCGATGAGCTGGTTCGCCGCGTTGAATGCGGCGCCGCTCAGGCCAACGAGACGCACCGCGACGAAATCCGCGGTCGGGTCTCCGTACGGAACGGTGTCGCCGCCTATGAAGGCAGCCGCGGTCAGATCGTAGGTGTTGACTCGGTTGATGACTCGCGCGTTGAATCCGGTGACGGCCACGGTGTCGGTCTGGCCAACCGTCGGCAGCGCCGAGAGCGCGACGTACGGTCCAAGCCACGCCGCCTGTTCGATCGAGGTGTACACCGACCCCGTCGACGTCGAATCCAACGTTCCGGCCGTGATGATAGGACGGTTGATCAGATCCTCGATGTCACCGGCCAGCTGCGGCCGAACGTTCACGCCAAACGTTTCGAGGCCAGTGCGAATGTTGCCGAGGTCCTCCGCGACGCGCGCAGGATCAGCGGTATCGAACTGCTTCACCACGGTCGGATAGACGACAGCCGCGAGCGCGGCGATGATGCCAACGGTGACGACGGTTTCAACGAGGGTGAAACCGCGACGTGTCTTACGGATCATTCCTGCTCCAGGTGGAGATCGCAACGGAAAACGGCGAGTTCGCGACCGAAGACTCTACCGTATATGACGCGCGAGGGCTGGAATGAGCATCACTTTTGTTGCCCGGCTGGCCGCACAGATTCGTGGTGCGGATAAGTGACTGGTTTGCATGGACTTGCGAGCCATCGAAGGCGGGCGTCGTATGAGGCTAAGCGGCCCGGAGCGACTCCAGATTTTCCTCCAGATGTCCCGCCGACTTCATCCCTACCGCGGCGGCCAGAACGTTCGGCAGACCGCGCACGAATGCGGCCGCGCGCTGCGCGTCCGTGGTCCCCGGAAAAAGATCGCGCACCTGCGTCGGAAGGTCATGCGTCAGCTGTCCCTGGAGCAGCGGCGCGCTGGCCACGATGTCGACCCCGAGCTCCGAGGCGGCATCGAGCACATGAACGAGCCGGCCGCGCGGATCGCGTTGCGTGGAGACGCGCACCGCCTCGGACATCGTGAGGTTGATGGGCAGCTGGATCACGCGGAAGTGATGGCGATCGCCGGCGACGTCGCGAGCGAGCGTTGCGATCTCATACAGGGACAGGTGTCCCTGACTTCCAGCGGGCAGCCGAAATCCGTTCCAGGTGGCGCAACCGTACGCGCCAATCTTCCCACGATCGGCGCTTTCCTCCAGCGTCTCGAACGCCGTCCGAAGCCGTGCGCGCAGATCCGACGGAGAGATCGCCGCCAGCTGCTGTTCTGGATTATGGATGTAGAAGCAGTCGATCGACTGCACCCCCAGATTGCGCATGCTGCGCTCGAGCTGATCCTGCAGAAAGCGCGGCGCAATGGAGTGGCCGCCGCCGACGAGATCCTGAGCCCCCACCACTCCCGCATCGAGATACTCGCGCCTCACGTACTCTGTGTAGTCCTCTCGGGACGCCGGCGGTGATCCGTCGAGCGGAACGTATCCCGCCTTCGTACACAACACGACCTCGTCTCGGCGCAGCTGTCCTTCGCCGATGAGTTCCTGCAGCACGTGGCCGATGACACGTTCGGAGCGCTGGCACCGATAGTTGATCGCGGTGTCGACGAGATTCACTCCGTGAGTGAGCGACTGGCGAAGCGCCGCCGCATAGAGCACATCCGTCGCGTCATCACTCTCGCCGAGGTAGGTGCCGTGGGCGATCGAAGAGACGTTGAGTCCGGAGCGGCTCGACCGGAAAAAATCGGGCACGAATTTCTCTGCCCAGCGATCGCGATACCGTTTCGTTCCCGCAGGGCTCGCTGCGAGCGCCACGCGGGCCCCCGTCGCGTCCGACAACGATGCGGAGTCGCCCTTCGAGTGTGCACGCTTTGGCATCCATCGGACGTAACGTTGCGCTCGTCGTGGTCGCAAGTCCGTCATGACAGAGTTACATTTCACGGTTCACAGTGAAGAGAGGGCATCGTAAATGCCGGAGTTCGGAGCTTTAGCATCGCGCTGGTGGATGCCGGTGTTATTCGTCGTCATTGCCGGTCACATCACCAATGTCTGCGTGACGCTGTTTCTGCATCGGGCGCAGACGCATCGCGGCGTGCGGCTGCACGTGCTGGCCGCGCTGCCCATGAGGATCTGGCTCTGGCTAACGACGGCGATCGTCACCAAGGAGTGGGTCGCGTGTCACCGCAAGCATCACGCGTTCGCGGATCGTGAAGGCGACCCGCACAGCCCTCTCGTGGAAGGACTGCGCAACATCATCCTCAAGGGCGCCTTCTACTACAGGAAGGCGGTGCGTCAGCCGGGGATGCTGGAGAAGTATGGAAAGGGCACGCCGAACGACTGGCTCGAGCGCTATGTGCTTGCTCGCCTGAACTGGGTCGGCATTCTCATCATGCTGGTCATCGACGTCTATCTCTTCGGCTTCTTCGTGGGCCCCGTCGTCTGGGGCGTTCAGATGTTGTGGATTCCGTTCTGGGCGGCCGGCATCGTGAATGG
>JBOHTL010000081.1:0-4332 GCA_050733735.1 Gemmatimonadaceae bacterium | reverse complement strand
GGCGGACCGAAGGTCCGCGACGGAGCAGCCGATGTCGGGATCCACGCAGCACCGGACCAGCATGGAGGAGAGTGGCAGCATGGACATCCTCGTAATGCTCGAAGAGAATCCGGAACACTCGCCGGTGCTGGCGCACGTGAACTCCGTGCCCTCACCGCTCGAGGTGGAGCGTCCGTCCCGTGACATCGTCACCATCTATGGCGAGGCGTCGGCGGAATCCCTGGCCCTCGCGCTGGCGGCCGCGGTCGAAATTCATCGCGAACCTGTCGGCGACGGTGCGCCGGTGCAGCACGGCAGCACGATCCGTCACCTGGGCGTCTGGCCGGAGCGCGGGGCGCTGGGCGACGCCGCGTGGCGGGATGCCAATACGGGCCAGCTCGTAACGCGCGACCTCGAGATTCCGCTCGAGATTCTGCACGCGACCGCGAGCCAGCTGTTGCGGGAGTGCGGTCAGCTGATTCGCAGGTTGTCCGCGGGGCTGTCCATGCCGGATTGGCCCGAGGGCGCCCGCCGCGCGATCAGCGTGACGCTCGGTCCCATCGTCGGCCTCACGGCGCCGGTCTTCCGCCCGCTCGAAAACGCGCTCGAGAAGTGGCGCGAAGCGGATGGGCTGGCGTTCGACTACGAAGGAGACTAGAGCGAAGCCGGGTGTGGGGTGCGAGGTGTGAGGTGCGGGGGGCTCGTGCTCCCCGCTTCTTTTTTCCCGCACCCCGCACCCCGCACCCTTTTACTTGTCAATCGAGCTCATCGTGCCAGAACGGGGTTTTCCCCTTGACGCGACCGGGGGACCTGAGCCACGCTACTGGTAGCGAGACAACCCGATGCCACGAACCTCAACGCGCGATCTGAATCTTCGCCCCTCCGGGGGCGAACGCGTCTTCACCGATGCCATGGGCAGACTGTGGAGCGCCGCGACGCACGTCGAGGGCGATGGCGTGACCGTCATCTTCACGTGTATCAACGACGGGCGACAGTCCGGCCGGGCGATTGTAGTCGAATTGCCCGAGGAGGTTGGCAACGTGGGAGATGAAACTCTGCGCGCGTGGCTGGAGGCGGCCCCGCGCATCGGCAGACTGACCTAGCCTCACACGGAGTGGCCTGATATGCGGGAATATCGCGGCTCGGAGATCAGGAACATCGCGGTGGTTGGACACGGGGCGAGCGGCAAGACCTCACTGGTCGATGCGCTCGCCTTCGTGTCTGGGTCCAGCAAGCGACATGGTTCCGTGAAGGACGGGACGGCGCTCACCGACTACTCGCACGAGGAGATCGAGCGAGGGTTTTCCATCAACCTTGGCTGCGCCTACGCGGAGTGGATGGACACCAAGATCAACTTGATCGACACGCCGGGATTCCTGGATTTCCAGGGTGACGCCGTGGCCGGCGTCGCCGCCGCCGATGGAGCTCTCTGCGTCGTGAATGCCAACTCAGGCGTCGAAGTAGGAACGGAACGCGAGTTTCGCGAGGCTGTCCGTCGCAAGGATCCGGTGCTCTTCGCGGTCAGCATGATGGACAAGGAGCACGCCGATTTCGATCGCGCCTACGAACAGATCAAGCAGAGACTCACAGGGAAGGTCATTCCGGTCCAGATTCCCGCGGGATCCGGTCCGAGCTTCCACGGCGTCCTCAACCTCTTCTCGAAGAAGGCGCACCTCTACAGGAAGGGATCGAAGACCGGCCAGTTCGAGGAAACGGACATCCCCGACGAGCACCGGGCCACCTTCGACAAGTATTACCAGGACCTCATCGAAACCGTCGCGGCGACCGACGATTCACTGCTCGAGCGATACCTCGAAGGTGGCGAGATCCCGCGCGAGGAAGCGGTGCGGGCCATGAAGGATGCCATGACGCGCATGGAGCTGTTCCCGCTCTTCTGTGTCTCGAGCGAGATGAACATCGGCGTTCCGGCGGTTCTGACGAACATCGTCGAGCTCATGCCGAACGCGCACGACATGGAGGAAGTGCACGCGTTCAAGGGCGCGGAAGGCGATCACACGGTCGAGATCCATGCCAGAGACGACGCTCCATTCGCCGCCCACGTCTTCAAGACGATCTCCGAGCCGCATGTCGGCGACGTCACGTTCTTCCGCGTCTACTCGGGCACCATCGCGAATGGCGCCGAGGTGTACAACGCGACGCGCGGCGTCGCGGAGAAGCTCAACCACCTGTCCGTCAGCCAGGGCAGGGAAAGGACGGAGGTGCCGGTGCTGCACCCGGGCGACATCGGCTGCGTCGCCAAACTGCGCAACACGCACACGAACGACACGCTGTCCACGAAGGAGCATCCGGTTCGGCTCCCCCTCATTGACCTTCCGGAAAGTCTGGTCCAGCTCGCGGTGCACGCGTCGAATCGCGCCGACGAGGAGAAGCTGCAGGCGGGATTGCACAAGCTTCACGACGAGGATCCCACCTTCCAGATGCACTACAACCCGGAGACGCACGAGACGATCGTCGCGGGGATGGGTGAGCGCCATCTCGAGGTCACGATGTCGAAGCTGAAACGCAAGTTCGGAGTGACCGCCGAGCTCACGCGTCCCAAGATCGCGTACCGCGAAACCATCAAGGCGAAGGCGGATGGTCAGGGCCGTCACAAGAAGCAGAGCGGAGGACGCGGCCAGTTCGGTGACTGCTGGGTCCGGATGGCGCCTGCTACGCGCGGCCAGGGCTACGTCTTCGAGGATAAGATCGTCGGCGGCGCGATTCCGCGCGGTTTCATCCCGGCCGTGGACAAGGGAATTCAGGAGGCTGCCATCCGCGGAGTGCTTGCAGGCTATCCGCTCGTGGACTTCAAGATCGAGCTGTTCGACGGCTCATACCACACCGTGGACTCGAACGAGCAGTCGTTCAAGATGGCGGGCATCCTTGCGTTCAAAGGTGTGGCGCCAAAATGCAAACCAGTGCTTCTCGAGCCCCTCGATGAAGTCGACGTCCTCGCTCCGGACGACTACATGGGCGACGTTCTTGGCGACCTCTCGAGCCGTCGCGGCCACATCCTTGGCACTGAGGCGGTCGAGGACGACGCGGGAGTGATGACCGGCTACACGCGCATCCGCGCGGTCGTGCCGCAGGCGGAGCTCCACCTGTATGCATCGACGCTGCAATCGATGACACAGGGCCGCGCCACGTACGTGCGGAGGTTCAAGGGCTACGAAGAGATGCCGCACGAGGCTGCGCAGCGCGTGATCACCGAGCACGCGAAGGAGAAAGAAGAAGAGCTGGTGGGCGTTTGAGCGGTTTAAAGGTTTAAAGGTTTAAAGGTTTGAAGGTTTGAAGGTTTGAAGGTTTGATCCTTCAACCCCTTCAACCCTTCAATCCTTCAATCCTTCAATCCTTCAATCCGCCTTCACCGCTTCACGATCGTCGTCACGAGTATCGCCCCCGTCGGGTGCGACCCGCCGTATTTCAGATTCGCTTCCGTCGGCGAGATGTACCGTATCAGGCGTACCCGATCGAGCGGGATCTGCCGCAGTGATTCGGCCGATCCGTACGGCATTTCATCGAGATAGACGGCGATCGGTGCGTTCCCGAATGGCGAAAGAGGCATCGCCACTGGACGCCGCCTCAGAAACTCGGGTCGCAACTGCAGAACTGCCTGATAAACATCTGTAACGCGCGATGCGACAATCTCGGCGGCCGTGAGTACTTCGCGGCCCACGCCGGCGACGAACCCACTCGATGGCCGCGACCCGGTTGTCGCAGCAGCGCAGGCCATGACAGTCAGGCCCACAAAAGCCAGAGATACGCGCTGCCACATAAGTCCCTCCCCTGCCCGGAGTTCACCGGTCCGGCCCGGCCCAAATACGTTTCGGTTTTCGTCTGTGAAGACTGCTCGATGGCGGGAAAAGCATAACGGATGCCATATTCGGCCCGTGCATTCGATTCGCGCGGTACTCGCACTGGTCCTTGCGATCAGTTCGACTTCGATGGCGACTTCGTGCGCGGCGTCACGTCGGGAGGGCGCGCGCCCGGAACGGCCAACGCGAACATCCCGAACTCTCATCACGCGCGAAGAGCTGACGGAGAGCGCCGCGGCCGATGCATATCAGGCGGTGCAACGGCTGCGCCCTATCTGGTTGCGCCGCGAGGCCTCCTCGCTTCGGGCCTGGGCGACGTGCTGATCTGATCACTCGGGGGGCGTCATCGAGGTGATTACGCGGTAGCGTTGCGGGAAGAAGGGGAAGGGAAGGAATCCCTCTCGTTCCCTCTTACCATTCCCCTTCTTCCCTCAGTCGTTCACGATCCAGTCTTTCTCCTCGCCTTCTGCCCCACCGCCTTCTTCTTCGCGCCGGACCGTGACGCCACGCGAATCGGGACGACGTCGCCGGTATCGCA
>JBOHTL010000080.1:0-7629 GCA_050733735.1 Gemmatimonadaceae bacterium | reverse complement strand
GGATGTAACCGGTGTCGTAACGATGCTGGAGCGACCGTCCGGACGTATCGGCTGCGCCTGCACCCGCTGCGGAACCGAACAACAGACCGGTGCCGGCGCCGACCCCGGCGCCTCGGCTGCCGCCAATGGCCGCGCCAGCCACCGCACCGATTGCAGTGCCGACCACTGCGCTGGACACGCCGCTGTTGACCGCGGCCTGTTGCGCGTCCTGGCCGCCGATGCTTTGCGAGGCATACGAGCGGCAGGCGTAGTCATCGGCGCGGAACTGGTCGAAGCTCATCTGGCTGCCGGGAAGCGCCATCACGCTGGGGCCGCCGGGGAATGTGACGCAGCCGCCTAGCACGAGCAATGCGCCGGCGATGGCGAGGGGGAAACGAATCATCGTCATGGCTCAAGGATTCCGCGGCTGCGCGGGTACGCGCTCCCACGGTTGCGCGCATTCCTTCACATAAGGATAGTAGGTGTTCGACTCGCGACAGTAGTACCAGTAGCCCGGAGCGCTCTCCTGCGCAACCCGGTCGGCGATGCGGTCGCCGCCAGCCGCTCGCGCACGACCAATCCGAACGCCGCATGGGCAGGTTCGCTCATGGTTTCCGGCAACAGTCGCTGGGCCGCATTCTTCGTGTATCCCAGCTCCGCCAACTCGAGGCCGCGTGGACGCGGCGCGGCTGGTGGTTCCGGATCGAGTCAGACCCAGACGCCGACCAAGCTCGCCGTGGTGAATCTCGCCGACGGTACGAAACGGGAGTTCGAGAACGTGCGCTCCTTCCGCTTCGCGGGTGACAGATCCGACTGGCTGGCGGTCCACCATGCGGCTCCTGCCGCGCAGAGTGGTGCGGCTGGTGCGGGAGGGGGTGCCGCGAGCGGCGAAGGGCGCAGCTCCGCGCAGACGGGTACGACGCTCGAGCTTGTGAATCTCGCCGCGGGCGCCGACGCGCCGGCGATCGCCATGCCCAACGTCACCGAGTTTGCCTTCGACGACAACGGCACCTGGATCGGCTTCACGATCGGGGTGGCCGATCAGCTCGGAAATTCGATTCAGCTCCGTCAGCTCTCGACTGGCGTGACCCGCGCTCTCGACAGCGAGGAGGCGCAATACCGCCGGATCGTCTGGGCGGATTCGATGGACGCGCTCGCGGTGCTTCGGGTCGTGAACGACACCGCACAGAATGCGCCGAACGAGGAGAACGTCACTGCCCTGGTCTGGCGCAGCGTCGCGACTCCGGGGGCGGGCGTCCAGATCACGCCGCAGACGGCGGGCGTGCCCGCGAACCTGTATCTGAGCGACGAGTACGCCGCCGACTTCGCACGCGGCGCGCGCGTCTTCTACTTCGGGCTGCGCGAAGCGCGTCCCGCGCGTCCGCGCAACACGGGCGGATCCACTCCGCCACGTCCCACGGGCACGGCGCCCGGTGGCGGCGGCAACACGGGACGCGTGGCAGCGGCTCCCCAGACGGATGCCGACGTCCCCTCGCTCGTGCTCTGGCACTGGAAGGACCCGCGCACGCAGTCGACGCAGCAGGTGCAGGAAAACAGCGACCGCAACTTCGCCTATGCGGCGGCGTTCCACCTCGCGACCGGCAAGGTCGTTCGGCTCGCCGACGACGAGTTGCGGTCGATTCAGCGTGGACCTCGCGACACGTGGGCGGTGGGCACGGACATTTCGGATTACGAGCGTGATGCTTCGATCCGTGGCTTCGCGTTCCGCGATCTGTACGCCGTGAACGTCGCCACGGGCGAGCGAAAGCTGATCCAGAAGAAGGTGCCGGGCGGCGGTTTCGGCGGATTTTTCGGTGGCGCCGTTTCGCCTTTTTCGCCGGACAACGCGAAGTACGTCTATTACGACACGGGCGATTGGAAGGTCTACGACTTCGCTACGGGGGCCACGAAAACAATCACGTCCGGAGTGCCCACGCAGTTCTGGGACACCGAGGACGATCACAATCAGGTGAAGCCGCCGATCGGCGGTGGCCTGATGGGGTGGAGCAAGGACGGCGCAAACGTCATCCTGCGCGACAACTGGGATCTCTGGCGCGTGCCGGTCGACCGTGGCAGCGCGGTGAACATCACCAGAAACGGCAAGCGCGATCAGATCCGCTATCAGCAGCGCCTGGTCTTCGACACGCGTGATCGAAATGGCATCGACCTCTCACAGCCGATGTACGTGGAGACGTACGGAGAATGGACGAAGAAAGAAGGACTGGCTCGCGTCGACGCCAGGCGCGGCGGCGCAACCCAGGTCTCCCACGAAGACGCGAAGGTGGACTACCGTCGCGCACGCGATGCCGACGTCTGGGCATACACGCGCCAGACCGTGGTCCGCTTCCCGGACTGGTACGCCGCGGACGAAGGGCTGCGCAATGAGCGGCGCCTCACCGACGCGAATCCGCAGCAGAAGGACGTTGCATGGACCTCCGGCGCCCGTCTCATCGATTACGAATGTGAGAACGGATTAGGCAAGCAGCAGGCCGTTCTCTGGCTGCCGGCCGGCTATGAGCAGGGGAAGCGCTATCCGACGCTGACGTACATCTACGAGGAGCTGTCGCAGGGCTTCCACGCGTACGCCCAGCCGAACGCGACGCGCTACTCCAATCCGGCGGTATTCACGTCGCGCGGCTATGCCTTCCTGATGCCGGACATCGCGTACAAAGTGAACGATCCCGGCCGCAGCGCGCTCTGGTGCGTCGTGCCAGCGGTGAAGGCGGCGATCGCGACCGGCATCGTCGATTCGGCGCGCGTCGGTCTTCAGGGACACAGCTGGGGCGGATATCAGACCAGCTTCATCACGACGCAGACGAAGATCTTCAAGACAGCCGTTGCCGGCGCCCCGCTCACCGACATGACGTCGATGTTCGGTTCGATCTACTGGAACAGCGGCAACACGGATGGCTCGATCTTCATCGCTAGTCAGGGGCGCTTTACCGGCGGCCCCAACGAGGTGCCGGAGGCGTACGCGCGCAACTCACCACAGGTGCACGCGCAGAACCTCTCGATGCCATTCATGATCCTTCACAATGACCGCGACGGCGCCGTCGACTTCAACCAGGGCATCACGTACTACAACCACCTGCGCAACCTGGGCAAGGAAGTCGTGCTGCTCGAGTATGTCGGTGAGAACCATGGCCTCGCTCGTTCGGCGAACCAGAAAGACTACGCGCTGCGCCTCACCGAGTGGTTCGACACCTTCCTCCGCGATCAGCCCGCTCCCGACTGGCTGCAGGAGGGCGTGCCGCGACTCAGGATGGAAGCGCATCTCAAGTCGCGTCGTCCGCTGGTCGACGCGAAAGCGGAGCCCGAACGCCCGCGGTTGGTGCCGTAGAGCAGAGCCGCTCGCGTCACGCGAGTTCTGCGCGTTTGGCAGCGTTTGTTGGACAGTTTGGTCAGTTTTAGCCGTTTTTCGTCGATCTGAGACCACATTTGTGCAGATTCTGCACAAAATGTCCATCGGTGACGGCGAGGACCGCTTGACGCGGCCGGCCCTTTCCGCCATCGATGGATGCGGCAGGCGATCGGTGGTTTTTCTCGCGACCTCCAGGACGTGATGCGGAAGATCAACACGAAGAGCTTTCGGCTGGCGACGCGCGCGACGACGCGTGAAGTCAACGAAAGGATCGTGCTCAACCTCATCCGGGAGCATCAGCCCATCTCGCGCGCGGAGCTCGCGCGGCGCATGAAGGTGCACCGCTCGCTGCTGACGCCGATCATCCGCGAGCTGTTGCTCCACGGAGAGGTCGTCGAGACGGGCAAGGTCGTCGCGGCCCGCGGGCGGCGGCCGGTGCTGCTGAGCATTCGCACCGCGGGACGGCTCGTGACTGCAGTGGACGTCCGCGCGTCCCGCACGTCCATCGCCCTCGTGGATTTCGGCGGTCATGT
Source organism: Gemmatimonadaceae bacterium (assembly GCA_050733735.1). Lineage (GTDB taxonomy): Bacteria > Gemmatimonadota > Gemmatimonadetes > Gemmatimonadales > Gemmatimonadaceae > DASPMP01. The sequence goes on along the minus strand of JBOHTL010000080.1, from coordinate 3,756 downwards.
CGTCGCGCGCGAGAGCCTGCCGACGCCCGTACGGGCCGAAGACCTCGTTCGCGAGATCGCCGTCCGGATCACCACGCTCTGGGCCTCACAGGATGCGTCCGGCGCCGCCCCCTCGTGCCAGGGCGTTGGCGTCGTCGTCCCCGGCATGGTCGACCGGCGGACCGGCTGCGTCATCTACGCCCCGCGCCTGGGCTGGCGTGACGTGGACCTGCGCGATCAGCTCGCGCAACACGTCCACATGCCCGTGCATGTCGAAAGCGCGCCGATCGCCTGCGCGCTCGCGCGGCTCTGGTCGCCGAACGGTGGGCGAAGCGTCAACAACTTTGCGTATGTCAGCGTGTCCGACGGCGTCGGCGTCGGCATCGTGGCCAGCGGCGAGGTGCTGCGCGGTGAAGCGCATACCGCAGGTGAGTTCGGGCACGTGTCGCTCGACCCCAGCGGTCCGGTGTGCGCCTGCGGGAAACGGGGTTGTTGGGAGGCGTTCGCGTGCAACGCGGCCACGAGCGCGCGTTACGTGGAGGAAGTGGCCGGCGCGACGCGCCGCGCAAAGTTCGGCGGGCCACGCCGTGGTCCGCTGCCGCCGGTCGAGGAGATCGTGCGCCGCTCGCTGCGGGGCGAGACGGCCGCCATCACGGCGATCCAATCAGCCGGACGCGAGATCGGGCGCGGCCTCGCGGCCGTCATCAGCACGATCAATCCCAAACGCATCTATCTCGGCGGCGAGATCACCGCGGCGTGGGAGATCCTCGAGCCGGCACTGCGAGCCGCGCTCGTGGAGGGCACTCTCACCACGGCAACGCGCAACACGCCGGTCATCCCGGACAGGGAGCCAGCCGAGTACCGTCTGCTGGGCGCGGTGGCGCTCGTTGCTGCGCCGAGCTACGCCGCGCCCCGCGTCGGGTAGGGCGTCGCGACCTTCGACTCCGTCACGACGAACACGGTCTCTCCGAGCCGGGTCCCGACGCCGCCGATGCCCGACGCATCGATGTCGTGATAGGCATGCTCGCCGTGCTCGCTGAGATCGACTCCCGTGAGCTCGTCCTCGAGGGAGACGCGAAGCCGCGCGAGCGCCGAGATGCCGCCGAGAATCAGCGCGGTCACGGGCGCCGCGACGGCTATCGTGGTGAGAACGGCAGCTCCCTGCACCAGCACGAGCCGGCCGTTGCCGGCGAGGAGGCCATCAGCGCCCGCGGCGTTCACCGCCTTGCTAGCGAACACTCCGGTCAGCAGTGCACCCGCGATTCCGGCGACGCCATGACATGCGAAAACGTCGAGGGCGTCGTCGATGCGCGTGCGGTTGCGGATCTGAATGGCTGCGTAGCTGGCTGCAGCTCCGAGGGCACCGATCGCGATGGACGCCAGTGGGGTGACGAAACCGGCGGCGGGAGTGATTGCCACGAGCCCCACGACGGCGCCGGTGGCGGCGCCGACCGCGGTCGTCTGACCCGTTCGAGCGGCATCGATCGCAAGCCAGGCAAGCAGTCCCGATGCCGCGGCGATGGTCGTGGTGGCGAGCGCGTTCGCCGCCACGCCGTCCGCCGCGAGTGCGGATCCGCCGTTGAATCCCAGCCATCCCACCCACAGGAGGCCCGCGCCGACGATCGTGTACACCACGTTGTGCGGCCGCAGCGACGTTCGTCCCACGTCGCGTCGCGGTCCGAGCATCATCGCCGCCACGAGAGCAGCCGTGCCCGCGCTCACATGCACGACGGTGCCGCCGGCGAAGTCGAGCGCGCCCATCGCGCGAAGCCAGCCATCGCTCGCCCACACCCAATGGGCAATCGGATCATAGACCAGCGTCGTCCAGAGGAGGACGAACAGCAGGTATGCCTGAAAACGGATCCTCTCCACCAACGCCCCGGAGATGAGTGCGACGGCGATACCGGCGAACATCACCTGGAACATGGAAAACGCCACGTGCGGCACAGTGGCGCTGTACGCTCCCGGATCGGGACCGACGCCTCGCAGCCCGATCCAGTCCCATCCGCCGATGGCGCCGCCGGGACCGAAGGCCAGGGTGTAGCCGAACAGCACCCATTGCACGGTGACGAGCGCGAACGCGGCGAAGCTCATCATGATCGTGTTCAAAGAGGCGCGGGCTCGTACCAGTCCGGTGTAGAACATCGCCAGCCCCGGCAGCATGAGCAGCACGAGCGCTGTGGAGACGAAGACCCATGCGGTATCGCCGCTGGACACTGCCGTCATTTCACCCTCCGAGATATGAGAGCGCGCGGTCCTGGACGTCCTCGGCGGTGACCGGCGTGAGTGCGTCCACGTCCCGCTCTCCCGTCCGGATGCGAATCACCCGCTCGAGCGGCTGCACGAAGATCTTGCCGTCGCCAACCTCACCGGTGCGCGCGGCGGAGAGAATGGCCTGAATCGTCGGCTCGACGAAGGGCTCCGAGACCGCCATCTCGATCCGGACCTTGTCGCGGAACTCGTGCAGGACGACGGAACCGCGGTAATGCTCCACGATTTCCCGCTCGCCGCCATGTCCGCTCACGCGCGTCAGCGTGATGCCGGTAACTCCGACACGGAAGAGCGCCTCTTTCACCGCGTGCAGGCGTTCGGGCCGCACCACCGTCACAATGTATTTCATGACGCCAAGCTGCCGGCGCGTCATCCAGGGAGCCAGCAGAAAGTGTTGCTGCATTTGTAGGACTTCGCGACAAAAGCGGGCCACCTTTCGCTGGGTGGCACGTCCTGACTTGCGCATCGTTCTTCGCGGATGCCCAGAAGAGCGTTTGACGCCGCCGCGGGTGTGCCGCGCGCGCAGGGATTGTACGATCCGTCGTACGAGCGTGACGGATGCGGCATGGGTTTCGTGGCCCATCTGCGCGGCGCGCGCTCGAACGAGGTGCTTCGCCACGCCTTGACGATGCTGACGAACCTGGAGCATCGCAGCGCGGTCGGCGGCGACGCCGGCACCAGCGACGGCGCCGGAGTGCTCCTGCAGCTGCCACACGCGTTCCTCAGGACAGAGGCTGCGTCCGCCGGCATCGCCATTCCCGACGCGGGACGGTATGGCCTGGGCATGTGCTTTCTTCCTCGCAACGCGCGCCGCGCGCGCGCTGCCGTTCGGGAGATCGATCAGATCGTCCGGGCGCACGGGTGCCGGCCGCTGGGCTGGCGCGATGTGCCGATCGACGACAAGGTCATCGGCTTCCAGGCGCGAGCCACGCTTCCCCGTATCCGGCAGTTCTTCGTGGCGCCGGCGGGTCTCGACGACGACGCCACCGATGGATCCGCGTTCGAGCGACGGCTCTACGTGGTACGCCGCGCCATCGAGCGCCAGTTTCAGACGCGAGCCGACAGCAGTGACGCGGTGTACGTGGCGAGCCTCTCCGCGCGCACGATCGTGTACAAGGGACTCGTGCGGCCGTCGCTCATTGCGCGCTTTTACCGCGATCTCGCCAGCCCCGAGATCGCGACCGCCATTGCGCTGGTCCATTCCCGATTCTCGACCAACACGTTCCCCGCCTGGGCCCGCGCGCACCCGTACCGCATGCTGTGTCATAACGGGGAGATCAACACACTCGGCGGCAACCTGCGATGGACGGCGGTGCGCGAGGAGCAGATGTCCTCGCCGCGCCTTCCGGACATGCACGAGGTATTGCCACTGATCGCGCCAGGGCAGAGCGATTCCGCGTCGCTCGACAATGCCCTCGAGCTCCTCGTGCAAGCTGGTCGGTCGCTCCCGCACGCGATGCTCATGCTGATTCCGCAGGCGTGGGAGGGCGACGACACGCTTGCGCC
>JBOHTL010000079.1:0-13182 GCA_050733735.1 Gemmatimonadaceae bacterium | reverse complement strand
GCGACGCGCTGAGCGCCGCCTTGAACGCGAGAAACTCCGCGGCACCGTCGAACCGCCACCAGAGCAGCGCGACAAGCATCAGCGCGGCGATGCCGGAAACCGGCGCGCGCCAGCGCCGACGCGGAATCGACCGCGGACTCACGAGCAGCGTCGGAGGCGTCGCGGCAGCGCGCGCGTCGATCCCCTCTTCGCCTCGAAGCGAGGCCACCGCCTGCTTCACATGCCCCGTCGTGATCGTCTTCGATTGCTCCGAATAGCCCGCCAGCAGGGCGCGATCGGAGGTGAGGTTGACCAACCGCGGCACTCCGCACGTGGCCGCATGCATCAGCCTGACGCCTGCGTCGTCGAATCGAATGGCGCCCTTGGCGCCGGCGACGTTGAGGCGGTGGTAGATGTACCGGCCCGTCTCATCCAGCGAGAGATGCGTCAACGTGCAGCGAACCGACACGCGCTGATCGAGCTGCGCCATCTGGGGAGTGCGAATCAGCTCGAGCAGCTCCGGCTGACCGACCAGGATGATCTGGATGAGCTTCTCCTGGTTCGTCTCGAGGTTGGACAGCACGCGGATCTGCTCGAGAAACTCCGTGGACAGATGCTGCGCTTCGTCGAAGATCGCGATGCAGGTGCGGCCGTTCGCCAGCTGCTGGAGCAGATACGTGTTGAGCCGGTCGAGCAGCTCCTTGCGTGACGTCGTTCCGGCGTCGCCAAGTCCGAACTCCGAATGGAGCGCCTGGAGCATCTCCACACCATTGAAGAACGGATTGAAGATGAGCGCGACGCGGTACCTCTCTGGATCCAGCTTCTCCAGCAGGTCGCGGCAGAGCGTCGTCTTTCCCGTTCCCGGCGCACCCGTCACGAGCATGAAGCCTTCCTTCTGGGCGACGCCGTACAGCAACGCCTGTTCGGCCGTGCGATACTGCTCCGACTGGAAGACGAATCGCGGGTTCGGCGTGAGCGCGAACGGCTTCTCGCTCAGGCCGAAGAAGGCTTCATACATCGGTGCACCCCTCCAGCGCGCGAACGCTCACCGCGGTGCCGTGGGTTGTCCGGCGATGATCGTCGGAGTGAGAAAGATCACGAGCTCCGCCTTGCGTTCGACATCGCGATAGCTGGTGAACAAGCGGCCGAGGAGTGGGATCGAGCTCAGGACTGGCACGCCGCTGCGCACGCGCTCGCGCCGCGTCTGCATCAGACCGCCGATGATGATGGTCTCGTTGCCGCGGAGACGCGCCATGGTGTCCGTCTCGCGCGTGTCGATGACCGGCGCCTCGAACACCGTGCCGTCCCGACTGAATGTTGCCGTGCGCGCCACGCTCGTCACGACGGGCCGGATGTTCATGGTGACCGTGTTGTCGGCGCCGATCTGAGGCAGGACATCGAGCACGATACCGACATTCACCTGTTGGGGCGTCACCTCCGTGACCGGAGTGGCCCCGCCTCCCGGGTTCGGTATCAGGGTCGTGCGCGCCTGGAAGACGATTTCACCGGTCGTGACATCGAATACCGCGCGCTGGTTGTTCAGGGCGCTCACCCGCGGGCTGGAGAGGACACGAACGTCTCCCTGCGTTTCCAGCGCATTGAGGACGGCCGTAATCTGTCCCGGACCGCCATTGAGCGTGAACTCCACGTTGCCGGTCGAACGCGGCGTGGTGGTCGACCGCACGCTGATGTTCGCGGTGCCGGCGCTTGCCAGCGCGTTCCAGTCGATGCCGAACTCGAAGCTGCGATCGAGATTGACTTCCACGATCTTGGCTTCGATGAGCACCTGCCGCTGGATGGAGGCCTCGAAGGTCTCGATGAAGTTGTCGATCTCATCCAGCTCCGCGGGAAACGCGCTCACCGTGATCGTCCCGGCGATCGGATTGATGATCAGTCGGCGGCCATCGGGACTGACGCGGCTGTACGGCCTGCCGGTGCTCCCGAGGTTCGCAGCCCCCGGAACGATCCCCGGAGCCTGAGTCGACTGCGATTGCGCGCCGGTCGCCGGCGAATCAAAAACCAGCGCTTCCGTCGCCACGCGGATCTCCTCCCAAACATCCGCGACGGAGACGGCAGTGATGAAATCCGCGCCGCCGCTGCCCGCGATCCCCGAGCCGACCGCGTTCGGCGTCGCCGCGCTGAAGGCATTCGCGCCCGTCGCATTGGCGCCAAGTCGGCGCTGAATCACGGTGGACGCGGTCCCGACGCGCGAGAGCGCGACGTAGTCGAGCGAGAAGATCCGCGTTTCGAGACGCGCCGGTCCCACGCGAATGACGTTGTCCTGGATCTGATAGGTCACGCCCTGGGGCACGACGGCGGCCAATGCCTCCCGGAGCGTGGCATTCCGGAGCGTCGCATTGACGGTGCCGCGCACCGACGGGTCCACCTGGTACTGCATGCCGAACTTCGCCGCGAGCTCACGGACCACCACGGCGACGTCCTGGTTCGTCACCGCGAGCGTCGAGAGGCGGGGCGCGGCTGATCTCTCCGAGATCGCGACGTCACCGCCAATGGCCGGCAGCGCGGGAAGCGGCGCGCGCGGCGTGTCGCGCGTGACGGGGGGGGGAAGCGGATCGAGGCGCACCTGCGTCTTCGGCGCCGACGAGGGCGCACTGGCGCAGCCGGCGGCGAAGAGGACGACGAGCGCCCGGAGCGTCGAGCTCCGCGGCGAGACGATCGGCCGATCGGTCATCATCGCTATCGCCCCCGCGTCGTGAGGGTGAGCACCTGCCAGCGGCCGTTCTTCTCCACGACCCAGACACGATCCGGTTGAATCGCCGAAACGCGCGAGCCGTCGCGCAGGACATCGCCGACACTGACCGTCGCCTCATCGATGACGGCAACGCGGCGTTCGTCCGCGATGAGGATCGCCGTCAGCCGGCGCCCCGACAACGGCGTTCCGGATGCCGTGCGAACAGTAGGAGTCGGCTCGCCAGACGCAACACCCGCCTGAGCGGGTTTCCCCGCATCGCGGTCGAAGGGATCCACCGCCACCGTCTGCCCGAACGACGGCATGGCTGGAGCGACGTCCACCGACGCCACGAATGGCGAGATCTCCGGCGACGCGGAAATCGCGCCGGCGGGACCGCGTTCAGGAGCCGCGGAGAGGCGACTAGCCGCCAGCGCGATTGCCGCGGACGCCAGCAGCAGCGCCGCGTTCCACAGGTGCAACCGATACGGATGGGGTGGGGACATTTTCGATCTCGAGTTCATAGACGGCCAGCGTAAGACGATGACGCGCACTTCCACCATCCTGACGGACGAGATTCACCCTCGTCGGCGCCACGGACGGAGGAAGCGCGCCGAGAAAGGCGAGCACGGACTGCAGGTTGCCCCGGCACTCCACCACGAGACCGAACGTCGCAGGGTGGCGACGCAGTTCCCGGGTCGACAAGCGCGCATCCGAACCCGTCGTGTCGGGCTCGTCGATCAGCACGCGCACATTCTCCAACCCCGCGTACTCCGCCGCGCGCGCGACGTGCTGCGTCAGAGCGAGACGCTCGTCGCCGAGGACGCCGAGATCGCGCACTTCCATCCAGGCGCGCCGCCAGGCGATCGATTCCGCGGCGACGGCTGGACGGTAGCGGGTGCGCCAGTCGGCAAAGGTCGCGAGCGTCGCGTCCGCCCGACGCAGCTCGGCGCGGCGCTCGTCGCCCGCGCGCGAAGCGCGCATCCCGGCCCATGCGAGCATCGCGATGCCGACGACTGCAGCGGCCAAACGCGTTGCCGCGGGGGTCAGGGAGATGCGCGGCATGCGCGGCATGGCGAACTTCATCGCGCACCTGCCCGCGACTGCAGGGCGAAGGACAGTCGAAACTGCACGGATCCGCGATCGACGCCTGGAGTCGCGTCGGCGTCGCCGTACGCGAGACGCTCGAGGCTGAGGGAATCGAGGGGAATGCGCTGAGGCAGCTCGCGATAGAAATCGTGCAGCGTCTGCACCGCGCGCGCATTGCTCGTGCTTTCGATGCCGCCCACCAGCACGGCGTGCCATTTTCCGTCAGACCACGCGAGCCGAACGGTGTCGACACGGGCGGGCGGACGCATGACCGCGGCGACACCCGCGAGCGCCGACTGAATCTCCACGCGATCCGCCGCGGAGAGCCGAACCGCTTCCAGCGCGTGGCTCACCATGCGGCGCTGTGAAGCGGTTTCACGAACGGGCGCCAAGCTGAAATCGTCCTGCTCGATGCTGTGCAGCGCTGTCTGGAGCGCGCGCTCGGCGCGCACGGTGCGGAAGGTCTCGGCGATGGTCCAGAGTCCGACGAGTGCCAGGATGAAGACGGCGACCAGAGAGGCCGTCTCGAGGCGGGAGAGCGCGGGCGACACGGCGTTCGCGCGAGTCGCGCCACCGAGGGATTGCGGATCCGCGGAGCGCGCATCGAGCACGGCGCCGAGCGCCATGAAGCCGACCGGCGTGAGGGTCTCTGCCTCGATCTGCTTCGCGGGGATTCGAAGCCGCTCGGCGATCGTCGTCTTGAGCTCCGTGAGCGAGGCCCGCAGGCCGATGAGTGCCACGCGGTCGATGCTCGCGCCGCGGAACTGCTGACGCACGAACGTCGTTGCCAGATCGATCTCTTCGGCCAGCGCTGCAGCCTCGTGCGCCTGATCCTGCGGAAGCGGTGGTTCGACCACGAGGCGGACGCCGCCCGACAGCATGAATCCGATGTACGCCCCATCAGGAAGCGGCACGACCGTGGCGATCGTCCCCGTGCCAGAGTCGAACTGCTCCATCAGACGCTGCACCGCTATGGGCAGCGTGGTGAGATGTTCGAGGCGATGACCTGCATCGTGGAGCCGCTGCTCGAAAACAGCGATCACGTCGGCAGGCGCCGCGGTCGCAAGGATCGAACGCTGGGGTGGCGCCGTCGGCGCACCAGTCAGCCCGCTGTCGAGTGGAGGCAACGACACCCACTGCACCGCGCATTCGCCCAGCTGCGGCTCCAGGCGACGCATCTCACGCTCGATCACAGGCCCGAGCAGCGCATCGTTCGCCGGGGGCATCTGCAGTGAGTGATGCGCCACGCCGAAACCGCGGATGGCTATGCTCACGCTGGCGCGCGCGATCCCCGCCGACTGCAGCATGGAGACGAGATGGTCCGCGGCTTCCTCGGCGGTCCGCAACCCGAAGGGCGCCTCGAAGGTGCGCTCGACCTCGACGCCGGAGGGCGCATCGCGGCAGACGATCGCGAAGACGCCGCGAGGGCAGACGAACGCGCCGACGCGAGTCGGTCGGGGGAGCGCCATTCTCATCGCCTGATCCCGAGCGTGTTGTAGATGTTCAGGATCGGCAGCATGATCGCGAGTGCCACGATCAGCACCACGACGCCGAGTGTGACGATGAGCGCCGGCTGGATGAGCGTGATGACGCGGCGCACCGCCGCGGGAATCTCGCGGCCGTAGTACAGCTTGGCGCGCTCGAGTGATTCATCGAGCCGCCCCGTGGTTTCGCCCAGCGCCAGACTGCGCAGCACGACGAGCGGGACGAGCGGCGAGCTGCCGAATGCGGTCGCGATCGTCGCGCCGCCGGCGATTTTTTCTCGCGCGTCCCGCACCACACCGGCGACCACTCGATTCGTCGCCATCTTCTCGACGAGGAGCAGTGACTGGATGAGATCCACTCCACTGCGGTAAAACAGGCCGAGATACGTGACGACTCGCGCCATGTTGACCTCGAGCATCAGATGCCCGATGACCGGGATCTTGAGGATGACGAGATCGAGAAAGAGCCGCCCTTTCGCGGTGCGACGCATGAACACGAGCGCCACGGCGGCAGCGACGGCGGTCGCGAGGACGAGCCACCAGTATTCCCGAATGAACAACGACGTGTTCATGATGATCAGCGTCGGCAGCGGAAGCTCGACGTCGCGCATGCGCAGGATGGGCAGGATGCGCGGGAACACGAAGCCGATGAGGCCGACGACGAGCAGGAGAACGGCGCTGAGAACAACAACTGGATACATCGTCGCCTGGCGCACCGACGCGGTGATGTTCTCCTGCCAGTCGAGGTACTCCACGAGCTGCTGCAGCGCGAACGCCAGCTGTCCACTCGCCTCACCCGCCTGGATGGTGCTGATCAACACCTGGGGGAACGCCTTCGGATGCTCGGCCATCGCCTCCGAGAGACTCCTGCCGTTCTCCGCGACGGCATGGCGCACCTCGCCGACGATCGCCTTGAGGCGCGTCGAGCGCAGGCGGCGCGGTACGTCGTCGAGGGTGGTGAGCAGCGGCAGCCCCGCGGTGAACGACCCCGAGAGATACTCGAGAAATGCGAGGAGCTCCGCGCGATCGACCTTCCCGTCCGTGACCTTCGCCTCGCGCGCGCGCTCCTCTGCCTCGATCAGGAAGATGCCTTTGCGACGCAGCTCCTCCTCGACGACGCCCTCGCTGGGCGCCTGCATCCAGCCCTCCGCGACTGCGCCGTTGCCTGTGAGCGCCTTGTAGAAGAAGTCCGGCATGGCTCAGGTGGTGACGCGAAGGATTTCGTCGAGCGTCGTGGCGCCGGAGCGCACCTTCCTGAGACCGTCCTGCAGGAGCGTGGGACGTCCGGAGTCGCGATGGACCTGCTCGGGAGGCGTGCGCTGATCGATCGCCGCGACGATGTCTGGCGACATCGGAAGGATCTCGAAGATGCCGAGCCGTCCCTTGTAACCACTGCCACGGCAGATCTGACAGCCACGTGGCCCGAACAGGACGGCGTCGTCGAGCCCGAAGCGCTTGCGCACCGCGCCGGGCACCTCGACCTTCGCCTTGCAGCCGCTGCACAGCACGCGGACCAGACGCTGTGAGACGAACATGCTCACCGCCGACGCGATCACGAACGGCTCGGCGCCCATGTCGAGCAGGCGCGGAATGGTTCCCGCTGCCGTCGTCGTATGCAGCGTCGTCAACACGAGGTGGCCGGTGAGCGCCGCGCTCAGCGCGATCTGCATGGTTTCCTGATCGCGGATCTCACCGACGAGAATGATGTTCGGGTCGTGCCGGAGAATGGACCGCAACCCCGACGCGAAGGTGAGCCCGGCGCGCACGTTCACCTGCGACTGGCGGATCGAGGGGATCTCATACTCGATCGGATCCTCGAGCGTGATGATCGCGCGGTCGCCGGTGTTCAGCTCGGTGAGCGCGGCGTAGAGCGTCGTCGTTTTTCCGGAGCCCGTCGGTCCAGTGACCGGCACCAACCCGTGCGGACGCTGGAGCGCGGTTCGCAGGAGCAGCAGATCGTCGGACTCGACGCCGAGCTTGTCGAGCTGCAGCGCGACACGACTGCGATCGAGGATGCGCAGGACGATATCCTCGCCGTGCAGCGTCGGGAACGTCGAAACACGCAGGTCGACACTGCGCGAACCGAAACGCAGACGTACGCGGCCGTCCTGCGGCATTCGCGCGTCGGCGATGTCGAGGGTCGCGAGAATCTTGATGCGGCTGATCAGCGAAGACTGCGCCGACTTCGGGAACGACGGACCGTCGGTGAGAAGGCCGTCCACGCGATAGCGAACGCGGATGACGTCGTCGAGCGGCTCGACGTGGATGTCCGTCGCCGACATGTCGACGCCGCGCCGGATGATCTCGTCGACGACGCCGGCGGCGCTGCCCTCGTCCGCGGGCGCGGTGGCTTGTGCATTGGCGCCCGCCCAACCAGGGCGCCCGGTCGTTCGCGCGCTGTCGGCGCCACGCGACAGCTCCAGTCGAGGGGCGGAGGACCCGAGCGCTGCGGCCGAGACGTGACTCGCGCCTGGTGCTGCCGGCATCGACGCCGGCGACGGAATCGACGCGGGTGCAGCACCGACCGCCATGCGCATCTGACCGCCTTCCGAGGCGGCCGCGGGGCGCGCGTGCGCGGCGTTGCCGCCGGCGCCGTACACAAGCTCGATCGCGCGAAGCACCGCCTCGCGCTGAGCCCCGACGACGCGGACGCTGCGTCCTGCCGCGCGCGTCAGCGAGCGAATTGTCAGCAGATCGAAGGGGTCGGCCATCGCGATCACGAGATGGCGGCTTTCGAGCTTGATCGGCACGACGGCGTTCGCGCGCGCCAGCTCGAGGGGAATCAGCGACGCGGCATCGGTTTGTGGCTGGAGCTCGTCGTCGGTGAGATAGGGAATGCCCGCGTCCGCGCAGAGCGTCTGCAGCAGCGACGCGTCCGTGAGGTATCCGAGAGAGACGAGTGTCTGCCCGAGCTTTTGCCCGGTCGTGTTCTGAACGGCCAGTGCCTCATCGAGCTGTTGGCGGGTGACCAGTCCAGCGTTCAACAGCGTATCACCCAGCCACCGCCTCACTGCCATAGGACTTTTTCCTGCCTCGCGCGACGCGTGGTGGGGAATGGGCTGCTCGTGATCGCGGACCGCGCTCTAATGATTGAGCGGTCCTAGACCCTCAGGACGAGCAACTTCCGCTGTCGCAACGCGATAGTGCGCCTTGCCTCAACCTGCGAATCAAGGCCGCCAATCGGCCAGGAAAATGTCTGTACCGCCCTCGCTCGGAGCGTTCCGGTTCGAGGCCCACACCAGTCGGCCTCCGTCAGGACTGAACATCGGAAAACCGTCGAATTCAGGATGCGTTGTCACCTGCTCGAGCCCGCTTCCGTCGAGGTTGACGAGATAAAGATCGAAGTTCCTGCTGCGGGGGTTCTTGTGGTTGGACGAAAAGATGATTCGACGGCTGTCAGGGGTGAAGATCGGTGCGAAGTTAGCACCACCTAAACTGGTGATCTGCCTTTGGTTAGACCCATCGGCGTTCATCACGAACAACTCCATTCGATTGGGCCTGATGAGCCGCTGACCCAAAAGCTCGCGATAACTGACGAGGTCGCTTCCCGTGGGGTGATGTGCCCGATAGACGATCATTTTTCCGTCAGGCGAGAAGAAAGCGCCGCCATCATACCCCGGGGTATTTGTGAGCCGACGGATGTTGGTGCCATCCACGTTCATCGTGTATAGCTCCAGGTCGCCATCCTTGAGCGACGTGAAAACCAGCGTCTGTCCGTCAGGCGACAGCGTCGCTTCGGCGGTATAGACGCCGTAGCTCGTGAGACGCCGACGGTTGCTGCCGTCGGGGTTTGCGGTGTACAGGTCGAACGGGTCGAGTCCCCAGACATAGCCACGAGACGGGTCCGGACGCGGCGGGCAGGCCGTATCCGCCGCGTGCGTAGATGCGTACACGATGCGCCGGCCGCCGTCGATGAAGTAACCGCACGTCGTCTTGCCGGTGCCGTCGGAGACACGACGCAGCCCGGAACCATCGCTGCGCACGACGTACTGCTGATCGCACGTCCGGCCGTCGCGTGTGGACTGGAAGATGAGCCAGTCGCCGTCGGGACTGAAATACGCCTCCGCGTTCTCGCCGCCGTACGTGAGCTGCCGAATGGTGCCGAAGTGGGTCTCGCCCTGCGTGGGCGAGATGGTGCGAATCGAAACGGGCGTCGTGGTCGTGGAGCTCACTGAAACCGCGCGGGGCCCGCATGAAAGAACCGCCGTCGCGACGATCGCGACGGCGGCGAAACGAGGCGTGTGCATGCCTCGAAAACTAGAACGATGGACTACGGTCGTGCAGCGTTCTGGTTTCTCGGGGCCGTTGGCCCGTTCACTGCGCGCGCGGCCGTCTGGGCCAGGCTGAAGAGCTCCTTCTGTGTCTGGCCTTTGTTCATCATCTCGATGGCCTTCCGCAGCTCGGGATCGTTCTGGAGATCCCGACGCACCCATGCCGAGTCGCCGAATGCGTACCGCGTGACGGCGAAATCCAGCTGACGAGAGATCCAGCGGCTGCCGCCGGTCCACTGCTGTGAGTCGATGGGGACGCTGCGTTCCTGCAGACGTCTGCGAAGCTCCGCACGCCACGCGGGCAGGATCTGGAAATCGGGGCGCACCGTCTTCGAGAGCTCGAGCGCGTAGTCCTGAACGACCGTGTAGAACTCCTGCGATTTCGGCGCGAGCGCGCGAACCAGCTGCTGCTCCGCGGTGGTCAGCGTGTCGTCGGAGACGATGACGTCCGGAGTGATGCCGCCGCCGCCGTACACGACGCGACCCGCGTCGGAGCGGTACGCCGGACGATCCTTCTTGCTCTCGTTGGTCTCGAGCGAATCGCGCACCGTGTCCTCGACAAACCGGCCATCGACCCATTTCCGCTCGCGCTGAATGGTCCGCCCGCTGGGTGTGTACCACTTCGCGGTGGTCAGCTTGAGGGCGTAGCCGCCATCGAGGTTGAACACGGACTGCACCAGACCCTTGCCGAAGGTCGTCTGACCGACAATCACGGCCCGGTCGTGGTCCTGCAGCGCGCCTGCGACGATCTCGCTCGCCGACGCGGAGCCATCGTCCACGAGAACGATCAGCGGAACGTTGGGCATCGCGGGCTGGCTGCGCGCCACATACGACTGCGTCTCACCATTTCGTGCGCGCACGGAGGCGATCTCTACTCCCGGACGCAGAAAGAGATTGCTCACGGTGAGCGATTGCTCGAGGATGCCGCCGGGGTTGCGACGCAAATCCACGATGATCCCCTTCGCACCGCGGGCGATCACATCCTTCATTCCCTTTTCCAGCTCGCTCGCCGCGTTCTCGTTGAAGCTCTGCAGCGGCACGTAGCCGATGGTGCCGAAGGTGACCGCATACGGTACGGCGGGCACATGCACGATGGCACGGGTGAACTCACTCTCGATCGGCTGCGCGACGCCCGGCCGGCTGAAGGTCACGCGGACCTTTGTCCCCGGGGTTCCCTGCAGGTAATCACTCATCTGCTGCGTCGTCCAGCCGTGCGTGGAAATCGTATCAACTCGAACAATGCGATCGCCCTCGCGGACGCCACCGCGTTCTGCCGGCGTGTGCGGGAAAACACGAGCGATTACGATCTGACCGTCGCGTGGCTCGATGGTCATCCCCAGACCGCCGTAGCGGCCGCCCGTGCGCGTCTGGAACGCCTTCATCTCCTTTGGAGAAAGCAGCTCGGTATATGGATCGTTCAGCTCGCGCACCAACCCGCGCGCCGCCTTCTCATACATCGCCCCAGCGGGCAGTGTGTCGACGAACCTGTCCGCCACGAGGGACATGACCTGTTCGAGGAGCACTTCGCCGCCGCGACTGACGCGTGACTGGAGCAGAAATCCGCTCGCAAGGAGCGGCAAAGAGATGGCGAACGCGACCGCGAGCTTCCTGGGACGACGCATTGGCTGGTCCGGTGCTGAGATTGGTTAAGCTAGCGAGAAACAGATCCGAGGCTGCTCACTGAGCAGAGCCAGACGACACGGGCGCTGCAGACTCACTCTGCTCATCCGTGCCATTCTGCCACAGAGCCCGCCAGCTGAGCGCGCGCCCTGAGCGGAAGCGCTTTTTGGTGAGCTTCACACCTGTTGGAGAGATGGCGACGGTAAAGGGTTCACCGTCGATCTCGATTTCACGTCGAATTTCCTTCTGGAGCTTGGTTGCCATGGATTTACACTCCGACAACGAGTAGTACGGTCTATACCCCAGATACGGCGTTCTGTGGCAGGAGTTGCGCCTCTACTCCGCCCTGGAGGCGAGAACGTACTCCGCATACCATTCACGCCGCTGCTGCCGGAAACCGGCGTCACGCACGAGGCCGGCATCCATCAGCATCACGTGTGCTGGCTGCAGGACGCGCTGCAGGTGCGACGGGTATCGCTGCACGAGGGGGAGGATCTCCCGAAGTCTTTCGAGAGAGACGCGCCAGGCGACCATTCCGTTCGCACGAGCGATCTCCAGCAGCCGATACAGGCGCCTGGCCACGGGCGACTGCAGTGCAAAATAACGAGCGAGCGACAGCGTTACGACGTGCCTGGCCGCAATGTTCTCCCGAACGAAGGGATGCAGAACCACGCGTGCCACGCCGGGTTCCGCCGATTGCACCGAGGCAAACAATCCGAGCTGCTCGCGATCGATGATGCGTCTCCGCTCGATCGACACGGAGGACAGCACGGTGAACTGACCGGAGACGATGCCGCCCGATGCCGCGGAGTAGTAGGCGTTCGTCGATTCGAGGGTAGTGCGCTCCAGCCGCGCGAGCGCCGAGCGCAATTGATCGTACGTTCGCCCATCGACACGTCGGTCGATGGAGCGAAGAAAGCTGTGCAGGGTGAAGGTGATCACGCCGTCAGCGGGACTGTCGGCCTCCTGGAATCGACGACACAGTTCGACGTACACGTCCTGATCGAATGTGCCGGGGAGGCGGTCTCCCGCAGAGGGAATCACGCGCCAGCGGCCGCCGTCGTCGGTCATGTAGGTGATGACCGCATCGTCCGCGGAGTCGCTGAGCCGGAACAGCGGCAACGCCTCCAACGCGCGATCCAACGCCACAACTCGCAGGGCAGGCCGACGTCGGACGGCGAGGGTCATGCGCCAAAGCTACGGCGCCGGGGTAGCGGGAGCGAGATTGGTCTGCCGCAGTCGTAGAATCAGGTTCAGCTCCTGATGCATAAGACGTTAACAGACTGCAGCTTACGAGCTAACGCAGACGGATGACCTGTCCCGTCACCGCGACGCTCGCGGGCGAACACAGAAACGCCACCGCCGAGGCCACGTCCTCGCGTTCCACGTACCGCGCCTCACTGCCCATCGCCGCCTGGTTCGTCGCGGTCCGTATCGCGGCCGGTGCGACCGCGTTGGCCCGGACGCCGAACTCGCGGCCCTCGTCCGCCAGTGATCGCATCAGCGCGACGACTGCCGCCTTCGCAGCCGTATAGGCGGCGGATCCTTTCGTCCGGATTCCTTCGAAGACGTTCTCCGACGCGAAGAAGACGAACGACCCTCGGGCCTCGCGAACCAGAGGAAGGAACGCGCGCGCGATGTTGAATGCCGTGAGATAGTTGATGCTCAGCAGCCGATCCGTCTCGGCGGGATCGGCGTCGGCGATGGGCCCGGTGAGCGCGAAGCCGCCCGCCAGGTGCACCACGTTGTCGAGGCGCCCGCCATGGGCACGACGAATTCGCTCCGCGAGAACCCGCACGGCAGAAGGATCGGCGAGATCGCACGCGAGGCCATGCGCGGCGTACCCCAGCGACGCGAGGTCGGCGACACGCTGCTCCGCGTCGCTCGCCGACCGCGTCACCAGTATCAGCGTGTCACCGCGCCGCGCGAGCGTCGCGGCGACCGTTTCACCGACCTGGCCTTTCGCGCCAACTCCGGTAATCAGCGTCAACACAACGATGGTCTCCGCGTGGCGGGATTGGCATGCATCCGGCAAGAAGCTACATGCCAA